>JAPLLQ010000140.1:10198-19677 GCA_026387485.1 Candidatus Omnitrophota bacterium
ACTACCGTCATTAAAGGCACCCATAATCCCGCTAAATGCCATTTGGGTAAAGACAATCCCGCGTAAAGCTTCATTGCCATCCTGCCGTAATATTCTCCAGGCTTCATCCAAATCCCTCTGAGCGGCCTGCTTAATAAATCTGCTAACCCTCTCATCATATATAATGTTGCGTATTGAAGCTGTCTCTGCTTCTGTAAAACCTAAGATATCCCTTAAAATTATCCCCATAATTAAATCATCGGGGCTTCCCGGCAATGCCAATTTATTACCGCCTATAATTTTTCTGGTTTCCCCGGCAGTAATCTCTTCGCGTGCCTGCTGCGTGTTAATCTTATTTAATTCCATACAAACGCCACCACTGGCAAGTATAGGTAGCCGCATTTTATCGGCGTTAATCTCCAAATTAACATATTTAATTGCCGAGCGCCTAAATACCTCTAAACACTCTCCAGCTGCTTGCACTGATTTGGCATCTTCGAGGAATACGCCGTAATCGGGTATCTCAAATTCTTTTTCTTCTAGCGAAACTTTCATGGTGTTAATTAACGTTATCGCTGAATAAGAATGATACCTTTCGGCACATTCTGCGCATTTTCGAGCAAGTAGTTTAAGATCTGACCTAAAAGGAAACTTGGGGATTAATTTGACCTTATAATCCCTACCTTGATTCAGGTTGTTATTTAATTTCGCTAATTCTTCGATAAAATTTCTAACAATAACAGTCGATCTATCGCTCCCGAAGAAATACGCACCTATATTTTTCGGCGCCTTAGAAGCCCGTTTGATTAAATCTTCAACAGATTGTACCTTCCTATTCTCGATTTCTTTTAACTCTTTTTCGCCAAGCTTTTTCTCCAGCGCCTCCATAGGATAACGCATATTTACTTCTACGTTTACCGGTATTTTAAACCTATTGGCAAAGCTAATAATGGGCTTTAAAAGCCTTTTATATGCCTTCATATTCATTCTGACAACACGAGCTTCCTCTTCTATTTCTTCGCTAGAGATACTGAATATTATCTTACTTAAGTCTTCTCTGGAAATCTCGCCTTTTCTAAACGCCAATCTCAACATCGCTATCTGCCTTAGTAGATAGGGTGCCTCTGTTGGGGTACTACCAGAGCTATAATGTACCTTGCCAACACTTATACTAACAGAACCCGGCCTCTCTCTCTTTACATTATTCTTGCGCCTTTTTTCGGCTTCTTGCCAAGTAACATCACAAGCTGTTTTAAGCACTACTGCTGCGGCACCTTGATTAAAAAATTCCTTAATCTTCTTTATTATTGCCGTCGGTGGAATAGAAGCAACAAAGAAGGGATTAAGATATGTGCAATCGCCGATTTTTAAGCCAAACATATCCTGCGCTACCCTTCCTGTTTCTGCTGAAGCAATAAGCGATTTAATCTGGTCTCTAAGTTTTTTGATTTCTTGCGGATTCCTAAACTCCTTCACGTTCTCTTCTATGTCTTTCTTAAGCCCTTCTCTTACCGCCAATGCTAATTCATGCGCTCTTTCATCATCTTTAATGCCGCTTAATGCCTGATAAAGGGTGACCCGCGCATTAAATATCAGCAGCCTCTCGGCTAAAGAACCGGCCCTATCTTGGGCTCCTATAATCTCTGCTTCCTTATCTAGATAATCCTTAATTACCCCTAACGTCCTGATATCCCTTATCAAACCAAAGGCACGGATTGCCTCGGATGAACCAAATTCTTGATAATCTTTTGCCAAATTAAGCAAATCATTTAACAAGTTTTCGCCTAACGGATAATTCCTTCCTATCCTACCTGCTGCTTTGATTGCATTTAACCTTACCTCAAAATCAGCGGAAGTAAATTCCTTATGTAGGATCGTAATGGTTTTGGCTGTAACTTTCCCTAATTTATTGTTTTCACCTAATCTGGCCAGCGCTTCAATAAAGACATTGGTAAACTTAGAATCACCGGCTGATAGCACTGCGCATACTTTTATGGCTGCAGGTACGCCAAATGCCAATAAGGCGGCGATTAAATTTTCAGGGCTTTCTAACTCCGGATCCTTCAGCCCTTCAATAATCGCGCTGATAATTTCGCCTTCATCAACCTTTTCCACATATTTTCCGCCGACGCTGAATTCCCTCAGAATATCAATGAGTTCCTGACTTTTGCCAACTGTAGGATTTCCCAGTTCAGCTATCAAAACCAAAATTGCCTCTTTACCAAACTGTAATAATTTCTGTCTTGCTATATATGATTCTTGTTTGTCTTCTTTTACTATTGTCTCTATTAATGTTCTTATAAATGCCTCTATTCCTTCTTTACCCATAAGTGGCCTGGCAGATGCGACTGGCAATTTGAAAGTCAGCCATTCGGGTAAAGTAAATTTGAGGGGATGAGATTTAAATTCTAGCTTCGCTTTTAGTTGTATTTCTGATATTAAAGCCAAGACTTTTCTACTAATATCATTGCGCCCCTTTAGATTTTTTATAATATTGTAGCCTTTATCAATCGCTACCCTGAGTATCTCTATCCCAGAAAACTTTGTAAAAGGAGATGGATCTCCTATAGCTTTTAACGCATAAGCTATTAATTTATCCACTTTGTAGCCTTTATCAAGGGCTGCACTAATTACCTTTAGCATAGAAAGCTTTACGTCAGGAGATAGATCTTCTGCGGCCTTTAATGCATAAGATACTAATTTATCTAGGTCTTGGTAGCCTTTATTTATGGCTACACTCATTAATTCTAAAGCAGAAGATTTCACATAACTAGATGGATCTCCTATAGCTTTTAACGCATAAGCTATTAATTTATCCACTTTGTAGCCTTTATCAAGGGCTGCACTAATTATTTCTAGTGCAAGAAAATGTATTATACCAAGATCTGGGTCTTCTATAACTTTTAATGCATAAACTACTAATTTATCCAGGTCTTGGTAGCCTTTATTTATGGCTACACTCATTAATTCTAGAGCAAAAGACTTTACATAACGAGATGTGTCTTCTAATGCCCTTAACGCATAAACTACTAATTTATCCAGATCCTGGTACCCTCTATCAAGGGATAGGCCCATTAATTCTAAAGCAGAAGATTTCACATAATTAGATGGATCTCCTATAGCTTTTAATGCATAGTCTACTAATTTATCCACCTCGTAACCATTATCAAGGGCTACTTTAATCACATTTAACATAGATTCCCTTATTACGGGAGACCAATGTCTTATAACTTTTAATGCATAAACTACTAATTTATCCAGGTCTTGGTAGCCTTTATTTATGGCTGCACTCATTACCTCTAATGCAAAATGCTTTAGTTCAAAAGATGGATCTTCTATAGCCTTTAATGCATAATCCACTAATTTATCTACCTCATAACCATCATCAAGGGCTGCCTTAGTTACTTTTAATACAAAAGACCTTACCTCAGAAGGTGAATTTTCTTTAGTTTTTAATGCATAAGCTATTAATTTATCTAGGTTCTGATAGCCTTTATCGAGGATTACGCTAATGACCTCTACCGCAGGAAGCCTTACACTAGGCGACGAATCTTCTATAGCTTTTAATGTATAGTCAGCTAATTTATCTAACTTGTAGCCTTTATCAATGGCTGCGCTTATTATTTCTATTGCACAAGAATGTATTGAAACAAAACAGGGATCTTTTATAACTTTTAGAGCATAAGTTACTAATTTATCCAGATCTGGGTAACCTTTATTTATGGCTGCACTCATTATTTCTAATACATAAACACTTATTCCGTAACCTTTGTCTTCTGCAGCCTTTAAAGCATAACCTACTAATTTATTCAGGTCCTGGTAGCCTTTATCAATGGCTGCGCTTATTACCTCCAGTGCAGAAAGCTTTACGCCAACAGAGGGGTCTCCTATAGCTTTTAATGCATAGTCTACTAATTTATCCAGGTCTTGGTAGCCTTTCTCAATGGCTTTCCTATATACATGCAAAACTTGTTTTGTATGATCCTCATCTAGAAAATGTAGTATTTCTAAGGTCTCTTCTTCCTTCCCTTTTAAAAACATTTCTCCTAATTGATCCATAAGGTAATTGGTTAAGGGTTGATCTTTTACGAGAGCATCTATAATTCTTCTTTCTGCGCTTAAATCTTCTTGAGCGTCAAGTCCAGCATATATTTTTATAGCTAAACTTTTTACTGTTATATCATTGTGACAAACAAGCTGTTCAAGGATATAGATTTTTAAGTCTTTGTCAGTTTCTCCGGATAAAGCCATCTGCTCTATAATCGGCAGATACAAATGTACGTTTTCATCCTTAAGAAGCATATTTACTACTTCTTTGATTTTATTTTTACCACTTGGATCTTGTATGGTATGGCTAAGGATGGCTTTGGCTACTGCATATTCAAACATTGTCTGGTGGAAGAATTCTACTATGTTGTCCTTGGATACTTTAATTACCCCTTCAGATTTTAAATCCTCAAATGCTTTCTGAAGCCAGGCAATAAATATAGCCAATGCTTCCTTGTACTCACAAATCCTTTTATTTTCTTCCCCTTCTAATATTCTTGAGCCGGCAACTTTTACCTCCCAGAATTTATCATATAGTTTTTTAATGCTAATATCCGGGGGTATCTGGTCAGGCGAATAGACTACAAAAGTCATAGCCATAAATAACGGGCTTTCGCAGAGGAACATAAACAAATTGTTATCCATAAGTTTTTTTACTTCCTCATTAATCCTAACCTCGTCATTTGCGATATCCGGACGATAAACGGCAATATAATTATGCAAGGCTTGTTTTTTATGATCGCGAAATCCCTTAATCTTTATTGTGTTAACAGGAATTTCCCCGCGGGTATAACTTTTAACCTTATCCCACTCATTAGGACGGCAAAAGCTTACTACCTTTATACCATTCCTGGTAAGCGCTTCTATATAGCTAGAGACCAAGCTTGTATTTCCCTGAGAAATGGGGTAATCCAGGGTATCTATAAATATTACCAGCTGCTTATTATCTTTTCTTAATAATCCCCCCAGCCTCCTTATAGTTTCTATGCTTATATTGCCTTTTAAAAATTCATCTCCAGAGGCATCGATAATTATCGGAAAATATTCTTTTGTACCTATAATCTCTTTATACATCCGGTTTACAGTAACGCTCTTGCCAAACCCTGTCTCGCCAATCGGTGCTGTCCAGTTTATATCCTTATCTTCTAATTTTTCTTTAATTTCTTTTATAATTCCCGTATCTACAAAGATCTGGTCTAAATAGAGCGTCTTACAGCTGCCGTAAGCGGTATTGTGCTCGTAAATCCAATCTTCGCTGCTCAAGAGCAACTTAATCATATTAGACAAATCCTCGGCCCTCTGTAAATCTTCCTTTCCTTCTTTAAGGTTATTTCTCTCAAAATCTATTATTGCCTGTAAAAGGCTGGGGCTGTTTTTTAGGAGGCGAGTGAGGCTGAAGGGAAGGTATATTTTGTTATCTCTGGCATAACTGATTATGAATTTTGTGATTTTATTGCTCTTCTCATCGTACTCATGCCAGAGAAACGGCGGAGAATTATTATGGATATCTGAATCAGGAATTACAATGCAAATATCCTCTTTACCTAAAATAGGCAATAGCTCATTATACTGCCCGATACGCTCGCGCAGCTCATTAGGTAACTTTGCATAATTATAAATCTGATTATCATATTTTAAGACACCTTCCACTTTATTTTTTGCTTCCTCGGTTAATTTTCTATTCTCTCCATACACTCCAACCCCGCAGGCAAGAGGACTGTCTGGAAAATTAATATCGGCTGCTGCGGTGGACATTCTACGCCCCGTTGCAAAGAGGAATCTGTCCCCCACCAGCCACGGAAGGAAGAACAACATTCTCTTTAATATTCTTTGCAACGGGACAAGTAAAAATTTTACTACTGCCTCGCCGAATTTAACCGGTAATATTGAAAACCCGGCTTCAGCTCCGAGGGGGGAGTTAATAGAGGCTTCGGTCTCTTTAAGCTTTTCTGCATCCCGGCTACTTAAAAGGCAGTAAATCCTATTTATGCGATCACCATTAACATTGCCTCCCGTCAACTCCACTTCCCCTTTCTTTACCGAATACTGATAAAGTCTGTGCAAAATTGCACTTTTTAAGATCGATATGTTACGTTGTTCCACCACGTAAATTATGAAGGTGTCCTGGTCGCTGACCTCACAGACAATGTCTTTTTCAAACAAAACGAATGTATTGACTATCCGAGCATTAGCCTTTATAATCCTGGCAACTTCGCCTTCCCCTCTACTTCTCCACTTCTTCACAATTCTAGTTAGGCCATCTACGTTTTTTCCGATAACGCAGCGCAAGAATTCCTGATAAACCTTAGCAGAATCATTCTCATTCTCTAACAACTGCCTTGCCTGCTCGGCGGTGAGGAGGCGATAGACTGGATTGCTATTAGAGATATCGCTGACATAGCAGTCGTAGTTATCTTTAACTTTCTGTGGATCTATCTTTATATGAAAGCACGTCCTTACGCCAATGAAACCACTGTCTTTTAAGGTTCCTGTAATCTTCCAAAGCTCAAGAAATGTTAGGTAGTCAACGCAAACGATATCGCCCGGCTTTAATTCTGCCAATCTATGCTTAGGATCTGAGTACGAAGAGACAATTGGCTCGGCATTTTTTCTGATACACTCGGCAATATTAGGAATCTGGCTTAATGCACTTATATCTTTCTTGACAACAGCGACAACTAGTTGCCGGTAGCATAATTCTTCTTCTTTTATTTCTCCTTTGGGTTTTATTGTTACTTTGGGCTTGGGTTGACGCAGGACCTTTAGGTAGGTAAGAATGGTTTTAAGGTTGTGTTCTTCCGGCTTAAGGCTAGGGTCAGGGCCTTGGGGGTAGCCTAAGATAAAGGTTTTTAAGGAGGATATTCTTTGTTTTAGGTTAAGCTTAGAAGAGATTATTTTGTCATATAAATTCACTACAGGTAAAAACCTGTCTTTAAGTTGGGTATCCTGCTCAAGGGTTGCAAAGATGGCCTTAAGCTGGGCTCTCTCTTCTTCGGTAAGCCTTGCGTAGGCCTCTATGGTAGCCAGCTCTGCGGCAATTTCAGAGTTGATATCTTTTGGCTTACCGTTAAGCTCAAGGATAAAGTGGGTGGTTTCATGGACGCTAAGGAGGTATAAGAGCAGCTTGGCTGCTTCGGGGTTTTGAGTAAACACTTGGCGCAGCTTTTCATTTATCAAGGCTGCATAGTTACCGCCTAATTCATAAAGAGCAGCTCCTGAAGGAATTACTCCCCAAGCATAGCCAGCAAAACGCTCATCTTCCTGGGCAAGTGATAACTGCGGGAAGTTGGCTTTAAGCATCTTTAGGGCTTCGTCAAGCGGAGCAAAATCTAACATCGGATCCTTCATCTCAATGGGCTTAGCGTAGCCAGCGGTAACTAGCGATGCTCCGAGGCGGGAGTTGACAACAGCGCTTTGCGGCGTGGAGTTAACAACTTGAGCATCGTTCAGATTAAAGCGGACAAGGTGCCAAACAGAGTCAATCTCTATCCATACAACAATAGTATCAGCGTAAATAGCAGGAACTCCAAAGTTTGTAATCTTTTCCTTGGTGCCGGGGAGTTTGTTGAGCTTAGTCCAAGACTTACCTTTATCTGTACTTAAGCCAAGACGCCAGCTAGACTTAATCTGTACCCTTACAACAATAGTATCAGCGTAAATAGCAGGAGCTTCAAAGTTTGTAATCTTTTCCTTGGTGCCGGGGAAGTTGTTGCCTGTTGAGAAGAGCTTCCTCCAAGACTTGCCTTTATCTAAGCTTAAGGCAAGATGCCAGCCAGACTTAGTCTGTACCTCTATAACAATAGTATCAGCGTAAATAGCAGGATTTCCACATCTTACAATCTCTTCATTGGTGCCGGGAAAGAGGCTACCTTGAGATAAGAGCTTACTCCAAGACTTGCCTTTATCTAAGCTTAAAGCAAGATGTGAATCAGACTTAGTCTTTACCCATACAGCAATAGTATCAGCGTAAATAGCAGGAGCTCCAAATTTTGTAATCTTTTCATTGGTACCGGGTAAGAGGTTGCCTGTTGAGAAAAGCTTACTCCAAGACTTGCCTTTATTTGTGCTTAAGGCAAGGTAGCACGGGCCAGGGCAAGGTACTATCTCTACAACAATAGTATCAGCGTAAATAGCAGGAGACCCAAAGACTACAATCTTTTCCTTGGTGCCGGGGAAGTTGTTGCCTGTTGAGAAGAGCTTCCTCCAAGACTTGCCTTTATTTGTAGTTAAAGTAAGACACTGTACCCATGTAACAATAGTATCAGCGTAAATAGCCGGAACTCCAAAGTTTGTAATCTTTGCATCGGTACGAGGTAAGTTGCCGCCCATGGAGAAGAGTTTAATTACTTTACCAAGTTCCTTTGGTTGTTGAGAAGGAATTAGGGTTAGTTCTAGTTGGGATTTTAAGTATTCTTTTATAACCTGAGGGTTGAATCTATCCGGCGTAAGGTTAGGTTCGGGGTAACCTAAGATAAATTCTTTTAGCCGGGTAATAGTATCATCTTGAGAAAGGTTTGCTTTTATAATTTCACCATATAAATTCAAGACTTCAGTATATCTTTTGGGGTTAGGCAGTTGATTAGAAAATTCTCTTACTTTGTTTTTTTCTTTAAGGGTAAGTTTTGCGTAGGCCTCTATGGTAGCCAGCTCTGCGGCTATCTCAGAGTTGATATCTTTTGGCTTGCCACTTAGCTCAAGGATAAAGTGGGTGGTTTCATGGACGCTAAAGAGGTATAAGAGCAGCTTGGCTGCTTGGGGGTTTTGCGTAAACACTTGGCGTAGCTTTTGATCTATTAATGTGGCATAGTTACCGCCTAATTCATAAAGAGCAGCTCCTGAAGGAATTACTCCCCAGGCATAGCCGGCAAAACGCTCATCTTCCTGGGCAAGTGATAACTGCGGGAAGTTGGCTTTAAGCATCTTTAGGGCTTCGTCAAGCGGAGTAAAGTCTAACATCGGGTCCTTCATCTCAATAGGCTTAGCGTAGCCAGCGGTAACTAGCGATGCGCCGAGGCGGGAGTTGACAACAGCGCTTTGTGGCGTAGGATTAGTAGTTTGCGCATCTACTCTGCTAGAGATCGACTCAATCAAGGTAAGGTGTAAACCAAGCTTAGTCTCTACCCCTACAACAATAGTATCAGCGTAAATAGAAGGAGCTCTAAAATTTGTAATCTCTTCATCTGTACCGGGGAAATTGCTGCCTTGAGATAAGAGCTTACTCCAAGACTTGCCTTTATCTAGGCTTAATGTAAGGTACAAGCTACCAGATTTAGTATTTGCATATACAACAATAGTATCAGCGTAAATAGAAGGAGCTCCAAAATCTGTAATCACTTCATTGGTGCCGGGGAAGAGGCTACCTGTAGATAAAAGTTTATCCCAAGTTTTACCCTTATCTGTGCTTAAAGCAATATGCGAGCTAGACCTAGTATCTACCTTTACAACAATACTAT
>JAPLLQ010000100.1 GCA_026387485.1 Candidatus Omnitrophota bacterium
ATATCCGAATTAACGCTTAAACCGATAACCCTAAACTTACCGGGAAAATTTCTGATTACGCTAAGCGTGCTTTGGCCAATTGAACCGGTTGATCCGAGAATAACTATATTCTTCATCTAGCCAGTGTGCTTATATAAAAATAAAAAGCCGGGGCGGTAAAAAGTAAACTATCAATCTCATCTAAAACTCCACCCATCCCCGGGAAGATATTTCCTGAGTCTTTTACTTCACAGTCGCGCTTGATCAGAGATTCGGAGAGGTCGCCGAGCTGGCCTAAAATACTTAGGCAAACACCTAAAACTAAAATATGCAAATAATTAAACCCTAGCAACGGCTGACAGGCTAAAGCCGATAATATGCTAAAAAATAAACCGCCAACCGCGCCTTCTACGGTTTTCTTAGGGCTTATCCGCGGGATAAGAGGAGTTTTTCCAAAACGGCTGCCGACTAAAAAAGCGCCGATATCCCCGGCCTTAGTAATCAATAATAACGCTCCCAATAGTCCAAGGCCATGCTCAAGATACCTAATTTTAATCAAGAAACTAAAAAACCAGGAAACGTAAAGTATGCCGAATATGGTAGTAGAGATATCAATAACCGCGCCTGAATTCTGGCGGCGTTTAAACTGCATAAGAATCAGAAATAACAAAGCCAGGACAATAAAAAGAAATTCCCAGCCTTTAGTCGGCTCAAAACGGAACATTATCGAGAGTGGGATAATCGTTCCCATAGCAACGCCAAAATATCTATAAGTGCTTATTCCTTTTTTTTCAAGCATAGCGAAGAACTCGTACAAACCAACGATAATAAAAAGGCTTACCACTAATCCGCAGAGCAACTTAACAAATATGACCCCGATAATCATACTAATAAGTAAAACTGAACTAATTATCCTTTTTACCAGCATCTATAAGGCTCCAAATCTTCTTTCCCTGCTTTGATATTCTCTAACTGCCTCTTTAAGGTCTTCGGCCTTAAAATCCGGCCAGAACTTCTTAGGAAAATATAGCTCCGCGTAAGAAAGCTGCCAGAGCAAAAAATTACTGATCCGCATCTCTCCACTTGTACGGATTAAAAGATCTGGGTCGGCAAGCCTGGCAGTATAGAGATAACCACTAAATAGATTTATATCTAAATCCCTAACTTCGTTATCCTTGCGCAACACTGATTCGGCAAACCTCTTTGCCGCCTCTACTATTTCCTGCCTTGCTCCGTAATTTAAAGCCAAAACTACGGTTAACCCGGTATTGTTTCGAGTCTTCTGTTCGGCTGCTTTAATTTTTTTTTGCAGGCGTTCAGGAAGCCGATCACCTCTGCCGATAACTCTAAACTGGATATTATTTTTATGCATATCTTTTATTTCCCGCCCCAAAAAATTTTCCAGATAACGCATTAAAATATCAATCTCTCTTTTAGGCCGAGACCAATTCTCCGCAGAAAAGGCAAAAAATGTTATAACTTTAATCCCTAAACCCGCTGCCGCCTTAACAATCTCTTTTACCCTCTTGACTCCTTCGCGATGCCCAGCAGTGCGGTTAAGCCCGTGCTCTTTAGCCCAACGGCCGTTCCCATCCATAATTATAGCCACATGTCCAGGGGTATTATTTTTGTCTAACATATTAGCTAGTAACTAGTAAACTTGTAACTCGTAACTAGTAATTTTTTGCTGGTTAAAATAAGATTTATAAATTATATAAAAACAGAATAAATACGGCTTTTTAAATTACCAGTTACTAGTTACTGGTGTACTCGATAATCTATGTTCGGGAAAATATTATCTTTGTATTCGATATCAGCCAGCCAGCCCTGATTAATGGAATCGGCTTTTATATCTTCATATAAACGGCTAAAGCGCAAAATATGGTCTTTAGTCCTGCGGACTGCGTATTCAGTATGCGTACCTGTGCCCATAATAAATGCCCAGTCTGAACCTTGAGCCAGTAATAACTCTCTCAAGGCCTGATTCAGCGCCCTTTTAAGCAAACCTTCTGCAGCAGGAAAATTTTTGGCTAACTCAGTCATTCTCTCTGAAGCAGTATGAAGGTAGCGGTAAATCCAGTCATCTGCTCCCTGTAGCCACATCTCGCTATACCCTTTCCATCCCCAACTTGATAAAGAAGGAGTGATCACCTGATTACGCGGATTCTCCAGTAAATATTCTGAGGGATGGATTAAGCGTAATTCATCCTGATCAAAAACTATTTTTCTAATTAAGAAATCCAGCCAGAGCGGACCCTCATACCACCAATGCCCGAATAATTCCGCGTCATAAGGAGAAACAAGAAGCGGTTTTTTCTGCAGGAAATTATGAAGATAATCCACCTGCTTTTGGCGGTTAAACATAAAATTCCCTGCCTGACTAGCTGCCTTATCCCGGGCCCAATCCGGCACATAAGCCTCTTTATTGTTTCCTGATCCGGTGATCCGGTAATATTTTATCCCGGTACTAATCCTGATTCCGTCAGGATGTATATAAGGCTTAATATAATCAAACTCAAGGTCAAAACCAATATCACGGTAAAACTCCCGGTAATTATAATCTCCGGGGTAACCTTCAATAGATGACCAGACCTGCTTTGAGGAGTCTAAGTCTCTGGCAAAACAAGCCACGCCTGAGCCTTTACAATAAACCGGAGCAAAAACTCCGTATTTTGGCCGGGGCGTTCCATGTAGAATCCCATGCGCATCGCTAAAAAAATAAACCAACCCTGCTTCTTTCAAGATTTGATCGTGCCCTGGGTGATATCCGCATTCCGGCAGCCATATACCTTTAGGCCTTCTTCCGAAAACACTCTCATAATGGGCCACCGCAACTTTAACCTGGGCCCGCACTGATTCTTTGCAGACATCCATCAGCGGGAAATACCCGTGAGTTGCCCCGCAGGTGATAATTTCTAATTTGCCTAAGTCCTGAAAATTCTTAAAAGCGCTGACTAAATTGCGGTTATATCTTTGGAATGTGTCGCGCGCCCTAGAAAACTCATTCAGATACATATGGGCCAGACGATTAAACTCAGGCTGCCAACGGGTCCTTTCGGTTTCTTTATGCGCCAACTCAATAAGCCTATTGATATGCTTTAAGTAGCGCTCCTGAAGCAACTGGTCGCTAAGCATCGAAATCAAGGTCGGGCTTAGGGTCATGGTTACCCGGAAATCAACTCTATCATTGACTAATCTTTCAAAGACCGAAATTAAAGGAATATAGGTCTCGGTTATGGCTTCATAAAGCCAATCTTCTTCCAGAAAATCCTCATGCTCCGGATGGCGCACGTAAGGAAGGTGGCCATGTAAAACTAAACAAAGATATCCTTTATGCATATTTTATTTGGTTTCCCGGATGACTATCGGAGTGATGGTGCGCTCTTCCTGCTTATCAGCTGATACGGCCTTAACCGGAATAACCTGCTTTGAATCTGGAAGGCTAAAACGTAAAGTAAAAGTGCCGTCCCGCCTTAAGTTTATCGGCTTTCCCTGAACCGTAACCTTAGCATTAGCTTCAGTCGCGCCATAGACAATTAATTCGCAATCTACCTTAAGCCAGAATTTTTTCGCCAGCGGCTTTTTTACCGGGCTGACCATAGAAGCAATGCCGCCTGAACTTATGATACGTTCCCGCCAAGCTCGACCTACAGGTGAACTGCGGCCTAAACCAAAACCCATCCCGTAGAGCCGGGCGAACATATCATCAGGAATCATCCATTCTTCATCGGTAATCCAGGATGGCCCGTCAAGGGGAGTCTCAACGACATTTGAGCGTAAAATAGTGATAAACCTGCCGTTGGATAACCTAAGCCCCAAATCTACACACCAGGACCTTCCGGGTGAGGCAGTATCAATATACCAGCTATTGGAAAAATCGCGAATCTCGATATCAAAAAATCTGTTGGCATTCTGGCCGTTAAAAATAATATTGCTTACGTCATAGACCCGTAGTACGCGTTTGGCTCTGTAAAATTCATCTTTTAGTTCTTTCTTAAATCTATCCATTGTTAAGTCTCCAACTTCCCAGTAGGTGTGCAGCCACCAGGGGTCGCGTACCTGTAAAATAATTTTTTCCTGGCCATACTTAGATGGCAACTCTTCTATCATAGTCTTAGACTTTGGCTGAGTGGGTTCAGGATGGGAAAATTTTAAAGAGCCGATAGCAACTTCAGAAACTCCCGGGGCCTCTTTTTTAACTTCAATAACTGCCGCTGGTTTGATTGTTTTAACTTTCTTATTTCTTGCAACCTTTTTCTTAGAAACCATTTTTTTGGCTTTCTTTTTTATCCGACGTAATATTGCCATATTGCACCTCCCTTGAGACAATAAAAAAGGGGAGTTGATCCCCTTTTTAAAGAACTAAAACGACTGCTTCGCCTATTACCCCCTTATTTCATTTTTTACTCTTTTTATTGGCAACTAACGCTTCTTTAAGATTTTCTTCTAATGCCTCTTTAAGCTTGGTTACTTTCTGCAGCTCGTCTTTTAAACTTTGACCGACTAATTGCTCCTGAGCCAGGGCTTTTTTGGTTGCTTCACAAACAACTTTCTCTTCCTCCAGCTCCTTCTCTTTAGCTTTTAACTTATCACTGAGGCTGGATTTCTCCTGATTAAACTTACCCATCTTTTCTTCCAAGTCCAATCTCTGAGCCATCTCTTTATCGCGGGCAACCTTCTGGCGATAGGCATTACTGCAGGAACCGATATTAAAAACAAAAAGCATTAAAGTCAAGATAGCTAATATAGCTATAGCCCTGTCTTTAATCATTTCTTCCATAGCCTAAAGTCCTTTTTATTTATTTAAGATTCTCTTTTGTCTCAAGGAGCCCGGTTTCTTCTTTTACCTCAGGCTTATCTCCCTTTACTTTGCTAACCTTAGGTTGAATCACAATTTCCACTCTGCGGTTTAACTGACGGCCTGCTTTGGTATCATTAGAGGCAACCGGACGATATTCGCCAAAGCCGATAGCGGACAAGCGCTCAGGAGATATACCTTCTTTATTGGCCATATAGTGCAAAACACTTAAAGAGCGCTCAGTTGACAACTCCCAATTTGATTTCCAACCCGAATGCTTAATCGGCCTATTATCAGTATAGCCTTCTATGCCGATATTAAAATTAGCCATATTTTCTTTTAAAACCCCCGAGACTTTATCCAACAAGGGATAGGCCTCATGACGAATTTTAGCTTTACCAGAATCAAACAAAAGATCTCCTACGACGGTAATGACCAAGCCTTTCTCCATCATCTGCAGTTTTATCTGCTTATCGGAGATTTCCTGCCCTAACCTATCCTCAAGAAGCTTCTTGGCCCTAGATAACTCGTCTAACTGCGCGGCTAATTCATTAATCTTCTGGACATCCGAACGCCTGCCTTTTTGAAATATAAATGTGCAACCAGTCAAGGCCATACTTACTAACAATACCAATCCTGTTTTAAATATTCTGCTCTTCATATCTTCTCTCCTTTTATTGGAAGTTCACTATAACACAAGCCAGGGCCCTAGTCAAGAAAAATAGTATCCGCTCTGGATGACCCTACAGAGACCATTGAAATCTTGACTCTGAGCATATCCGAAAGCTGCTTTAAATATGCCCGGGCATTAACTGGCAGTTCATTATAACTCTTTGGCTTAATGAGAGTTTTATTCCAGCCTAAGACTTCTTTATATACCGGTCGGGCCTTATTTAAAACCTCAAAATCATGGGGAAACTCCCGGAATACCTTACCTTTATATTTATAGCCGGTGCAAATTTTAATTGTCTTTAGGTCATCAAGGATATCCATTTTCATAATTGCTAATTCGGATATGCCATTAATCATTACTGATTCTTTGACCATGATACTGTCAAACCAACCGCATCTTCTTGGCCTGCCGGTAGTTGCCCCGAATTCATTGCCTTTTTCACGCATAAATTTAGCGAACTTAGCTTTAAACTCCGTAGGAAAAGGTCCTTCCCCTACTCTGGTAGTGTAAGCCTTGGCTACGCCGATTACTTTATCTATTTTTACAGGAGATACCCCGCTACCGATACAAGCGCCGCCTGAGGTAGCAGAAGAAGAGGTTACAAAAGGGTAAGTACCGAAATCAATATCCAAAAATGTCCCTTGCGCTCCCTCAAAAAGAATATCCTTTTTTTTAGTAACCGCCTGATTCAACAATAGCGCGGTATTGGCGATGTAAGGAGAAAAAATCCTGCCGTAATTTAAATATTCTTTATAGATAGTATTAAAATCAAAACCTTTATGTTGGTAAACTTTTTTAAATACCTCGTTCTTCTCCTTTAAATTATCCTTTAATTTTTCACCCAGGACTGCCGGATTCAAAAGATCAATCATCCTTATCCCGCAGCGGATAATTTTATCGGCATAACATGGCCCGATCCCCCTTCCGGTCGTCCCTATCTTATGGGCTCTCTTGGTTTCCCGGAGTTGATCCAGAATTTTATGATACGGAAGGATAACATGAGCCAGTGAAGAAATTTTTAGCCGGCTGCCGATATTAATACCTACCTTCCTTAAATCCTCTATTTCTTCTAAGAGTACTGCCGGGTCAACTACTACACCGTTACCAATACAGCAAACCTTATCCTTATGGAGTATACCCGAAGGTATCAGGTGAAATATATATTCTTTATCATTCACTACTACGGTGTGTCCGGCGTTATTACCACCTTGGTAGCGGACAATATAATCTACTCTTTGAGATAAGATATCGATTATCTTGCCCTTACCTTCATCACCCCATTGCGTGCCAACTAAAATTATATTCATTTTATTTTTTTATTCTTTCTTAAATTCCTGCCTGCCGGCAGGCTACCTGCTATATTCTATCTACTTTATAAGCAGAAATTACGGCGCCATGGTAAATATTTTACGCGCGATATCAGGATATTTTGCAATAAATTTCAACTCCTCGTCTACCAGCGGCTTCTGGTTATGGACGTTAGCATACCTGACTAATTCCAGAACCTCGGTAGCTTCGGCATCATCTTTAAAAACAACCTCCAGTTTCTCGTAGACATTTCTAAAACCTTTAATCCCGGAATATTCACCCGCGGTGATCTTACGCCCGGTCTCAATTATCTCCGGTTCCCCTCTGCCTAATTCCTCAAAGTCATAGAGCTCGTAATTACGCCTGTCTTTGAGCGCTCCGTCAGCGTGTATTCCGGATTCATGAGCAAAAGCATTAGCTCCTATCCCCGGCTGGTTGATCGGTATGGGCACACCGAAAGCATAAGAGGCATATTTGCATATTTTCCAGGCAGCCTTAAGGTTTATCTTCTCATCGAGGGAATAATCCTGCATCCCGCTTCCATATTTTATCGCCAAAATTACCGAAACTAAATCCGCGTTTCCGGCGCGCTCACCCATGCCATTAATACAGGTATTGATATAGGCGTCTACTCCGGAATCATTTGCCGCTCTTGCCCCGGCGATAGAATTAGCCACAACTAACCCTAAATCATTATGGCAATGGACTTCCATAGGTATTGCTACTGATTTGACTAAAAGCTTTACCCTCTCATAAATCGAAAAAGGGGTGTCAAAACCTAAGGTATCACAGTAACGAATTCTGCTCGCTCCGGCATTCTTGGCTGCCCGGGCAAATTCAATCAAGTACTCCATTTTAGTACGCGAGGCATCCTCGGCATTAACCCCTATAGATTCTGCTCCCAGCCTTTTCGCCTCTTTTACTGCCTCATTCATCTCCTTAACTATTGACTGATGGTCAAGCTTACCTTTAAACTTATGAACAATCATCTGATCAGAGGTAGAGATAGATAAATTCAGGTGTTTTATCTGTGGCACCAGCTTAAAAGCGGTTTTAACGTCACCGGCAGTAGCCCTTAGCCAACCTTCCAGCTTCATCGGCGAAAGCACGCCCTTCTTAACCAACTCAAGATTGGCATTCAGGTAATTTGTCTCATGGCGGGTAATCGGAAAACCAAATTCTGACTGATACACGCCCATCTCGTTTAGATAAAGATTAATCATTGTCTTCTGCAATTTGGATAAACAGATCCGCGAAGTCTGCACTCCGTCGCGGTTAGTAACATCAATAATATAGATTTTAGGTCTATTGCTCATTCTTCACCTCTCGATTACCTTTTTAAATTCCTCTTTCTTAGGCACGCCTTTTAAACCAAAGATCTCCTGATTATTCAAGAGACAGACCGGCCCGAACATAATCTGTAATTCCTTAGTTAAACCGATATTCTCTCTTAAAAGGGTCTTTCCTTCCTCGCCTTTAGCGCAAGCTTTAATCTTGGCAAGATCCAAGCCTAAAACACAATCCTCCCACCAAGAACTATTTATATTTTTAGCTCGACAGGAGGCATAATCCCAAAATTTATCAGGGTGATAACGCTGCACGCAGAGACTGCGTAAATCCTCTTCTACTTCAGTAGGCCCAAAAGGCGCATCAAAACTATTTTGTTTCTCAAAAGCAAGAAAATGTATTTTAGGATTAAATTCTTTCACCATTTCTAATAGCTGGGCACTATTTTTATCATATAAACTGATAAATAAATCTAAATTGCCTTTTAGCTTTTCTCTATCCTGGAAATAAGCTAACCCGCTGAATTCCGGCTTTAAGAGGTAATAATCCCCTTTGAGCTCGAGTTTGCTCTTGAGTAAACTGAAATTCTTTTCTTTCTCTATTTCTTTGCCGAGAAGATAAACCGGTAAGCCCTGAACATTTAAATCTTTAACCAGATTAACTGCTTTTTTATCAGGATAATAGCGGTAAGCAACGCTTAAGCCAGGAAATTCTTTTTTAAGTAAATTAACAACCTCCTCATCCTGACATAATCTACACTCACGGCTGGAAATAACTAGAAGATTAACCTTATTAGGTTTATCAATGAAACATTTGGCATCGGGGCTGCCGGGATTTTGACAGATACCAGTTAAATTACCTTTACGGCAATCATTATCAGTAAAACAACGCGGTAATATTTTTAAGATACCCGGATCATCCTTAACCTTTTCCGAAAGCCTTAATTCCTCAACCTTACTGTTGGCGATTTTACCCTCTTTTATCTCTAGAGTCAACTTTCCTAACCTGCGACCCTGCCAAGCAGGATATAAAACTAAGGCTTCTCCAATCTTAACCGAAGAATCATTCTTTTTATTGCCGTATCCGGCAATAACTATGTCAATCCCTTTAACCTCATCCAACAAATTAGCATTATCCTCATCTGTTAAATTACTTAATAGGATAATTAAATTTACAGCTTTGCCTTTCAGCTGTGCAACAACCTTAGCAACTTTGGCTTTCGGCTCTCCTATCTTTAGGCCTTCTGCCTTCTGCAAAGAGAATAATTTGGTAACTCCGATTATTCCTATTTTAACACCGTCGGCCTCCTTAATAATATAGGGCGGTATTTTATCAGTCTCCAAATTAGCGGATAAAAAAGTAAACTTAGTTTTAGCAATATTCTCCAAGAGGAAATCTTTACCGAAATTAAATTCATTGTCACCTATGGCCACGGCGTCGTATTTAATCAACTCCATCGCCCTTAGGTTTATCTGCGTACGTTTTATATCCAGCTGGGTATTCTGGGTATATTCATCCAGTAATCCGGAACTAAAAATATTCCCGGAGTCAAGAACCAAAACTTGCGGGTATTTTTCTCTTAACTGTTTGATGAGAGTGGCCCTACGGGCTAGACCTCCATCCGGCTCTATCGGACAATGACAGGGATAAAGGCTGGCATGGGTTGAGCCGGTATAAAGGACAGTAATTTCCTTAGCATAAACTAAATTATAGAAAAATAGGAAGAAACCTAAAATTACCAAAACTCTTGCCACGCTCTTTCGAATCATAACCGGATTACCTTAACTGTTAGTATGTTTTCTAGCTTCTTAACCTGTTCTACTGTTTTTACCGCAACTGGGCTATCTACATTTAAAACGCTGATCGCTTTGCCGCCGGGTGTATCACGGCCAAAGGTCATTGCCGCGATATTAATGCCATGCTTACCTAAAAGCGTTCCCAGATTACCGATTAAGCCCGGCCTGTCCCAATTTTCAATATAAATCATCTCTCCTAAAGGAGTTAATTCAACATAGTATTCATCTATCTTTACGATCCTTGGTTGTTTATTACTGGAAAGCGTGCCTGATATTCTTCTTATTCCTTTATCGGTTTTTATCTCAAGGTTGATTAAATTCACAAATTCCTCCTCTTTGGAGGATTTAGATTCCTTAATCTTAATGCCTCTTTCCTTGGCTAAAGATACGGCATTGATAAAATTCACGGTCTCCTTTAGTATCGGATAAAGCAAACCCTTAGTTAAAGACATAGTCAGCGGGCTTAGATCATAAGTAGTGATCTGTCCGCTATAACTTATACTCAACTCCTGGAATCTCCCTTCAACCAACTGTGCCGAAAACATTCCTAACCTTTCGGATAAAAGAATATAGGGATTTAAGATTTTACAAACCTCGGCCTCAAGGCAGGGATAATTTGCGGCATTACGTATGCCCCTGCCTAAAAGGGCATCACGGACAATCTCTACAACTTCAATAGCTACATTCACCTGGGCCTCTTCGGTGGAAGCGCCCAAATGCGGAGTAACAATAACATTCTCCAGTTTCAAAAGTGCGTTTTCCGGATCAAGGGGTTCCTTCTCAAAGACATCAAGCGCAGCGCCTAAAACCTTGCCTTCTTTTAACGCAGCTACCAGCGCCTGCTCGTCGATAATCCCGCCTCTGGCGCAATTTATAACCCGCACTCCTTTTTTCATCAGCGCAAACTCCTTAGTAGAAATCATATGCTTAGTTTCTTCGGTAAGGGGAGTATGCACAGTAATATAATCGGACTGCTGGAATAATTCCTTTAGTTCCACTACTTCTATGCCTTGCGATTCGGCAACCTCGCGGGATAAAAATGGATCGTAGGCCAAAACCCTCATCCCAAAAGATAAGGCCCTTTTCGCTACCTCCCTGCCTATCCTGCCGAATCCGACGATGCCTAATACTTTAGCGTAAAGCTCAACACCCATAAATTTAGAGCGCTTCCATTCTCCTTTTTTGGTAGAAGCATTTGCCTGAGGGATATTGCGCGAAAGAGCGAGAATCATACTCACGGCATGTTCGGCAGTAGAAATGGTGTTTCCTGCCGGGGTATTCATCACGATGACGCCTTTTTGGGTTGCCGCATCCAAATCTACATTATCCAAACCTACGCCTGCCCGCCCGATAACCTTTAGTTTCTTGGCAGCATCAATTATCTCTTTGGTGACTTTGGTGGCGCTCCTAACCAAAAGGGCATCATAATCCTTAATTATCTCCTTTAGCTCTTCGGGTTTTAAATCAGTTCTTACATCAACCTGAAAATCCTTGACATCCTTTAATATCTTTAAGCCCTCGTCGGATAACGGATCACTGACTAGAATTTTAATCATCGCTTACTCCTCAATTTGCTTGCTTTTTCTTTGAACAAATTGATCCCGATCCGCCTAAGGCGAAGAGGGATCTCATTTCAAAAATACTTCCTCTGCCGCTTTTACGCCCGAACCTAAATTAAATTTATACCCCATTACAGACAAGACTTTTTCAAGACAGGAGATACCGGCAATAATATCAAATTCCTCAATAAAACCCATATGGGCAATCCGGATAACCTTACCCTTTAATTCATCCTGTCCTCCGGCAATAGTTACACCATAGGTATCGCGCATAGTTTTAACTAATTTTTCGCCATCAATACCCGCCGGAACTCTAGCCGCGGTAACTACATCGGATCCGGCAGAAGGCGCAAACAACTCTAGACCTAAAGCCTTGACTGCCGCCCTGGTTGCCTCAGCCATTTTCCTATGCCGTAAAAATACATTCTCTAACCCATCCTGTTTAATAATCTTGAGCGCTTCGATTAAAGCAATAATCAGGGTGATCGCCGGAGTAAAAGGAGTATCGGTTTTCTCCAGGGCTTTTCTGGCTTTTTTTAAATCCAAATAATAACGCGGGCTCTTGGAATTTTCAATCAGACCCCAGGCCTTTTGACTCACTGAAAGGAACCCTAAACCCGGAGGAAGCATCAGTCCTTTTTGAGAACCGGAGACCACGATATCGCAGGACCAATCATCAGTCTTTAAGTCAACCGCGCCTAAGCCGCTAATCGCGTCTACTACTAATACTGCTTGGGTATTTTTGACAATCTCTCCGATAGCCTTAATATCATTAACAACACCGGTAGAAGTTTCGCAAAGAGTTGTAAATACTACTTTTATTTTAGGATTGCCTTTAAGTTTTTTCCCTATGTCCAGAGGATTAACTGCCTGGCCCCACTCAACATCAATGATTTCGCTATTTATGCCATAGGCCTTGGCAATCTCCGTCCATCGCTCTCCGAATTTTCCTCCCTGGACAATTAAAGCGGTATCACCGCTGGATAATAAATTAATTAAAGCCGCCTCCATTGCCCCGGTTCCCGATGAAGCAAGAATAAAGACGTCATTCTTAGTCTGGAATACATACTTTAACCCTTCTTGCGCTTCCTTTAATATTGCCTGAAACTGGGGTGTGCGGTGGTGGATGATCGGACGGGCCATTGCTTCTTGGACTTGTGGTGGAAGAGGCGTGGGCCCGGGGGTAAGCAGATAGTTCTTCCTCATTATATTTTCCTTTCTTATTTTTTAAAAAGAAGATTATTTTTTCTTATGCGGCATAAGCACTTCGTCAACCAAGCCGTAAATTTTTGCCTCTTCGGCAGACATAAAATAATCCCGGTCAGTATCCTTCTGAACCTTCTCCATGGTTTGTCCGGTATGCTGCGCCAGTATCTGATTTATTTTATCGCGCATCTTTAAAATCTCCTGAGCGTGACGGGAGATATCCTCGGCTGCACCCTGGATTCCTCCCCAAGGCTGATGAATCATAATCCTTGCGTTAGGCAGGGCTTGGCGCTTACCTTTTGTCCCGGCGCATAAAAGTAAGGCCCCCATGCTTGAGGCTTGGCCAACGCAATAAGTAGCGATATCGCATTTAACAAACTGCATAGTATCGTATATGGCTAAACCTGCGGTAACCGAACCGCCGGGCGAATTAACATAGATATTGATATCCTTATTCACATCCTCCATCTGCAGAAAGAGTATCTGGGCAATAATCAGGTTAGCTATATAATCATCAACAGGGGTACCGATAAATACAATCCGGTCCTTTAACAGCCGGGAATAAATATCATAGGCCCTTTCATAACCGCGGGCGGTCTGCTCGATAACCATAGGCACCAAAGTCTGATTCTTTATACTCATCTCTTCCTCCTTGCCCAGAAGGGCATACCCGCGCAATTCCTTATAGGCGCGGGGTATTGCATAATCTATTCTGTCTGCCATTTCGCTTCTCTCAATAAAAATTCCATTACCTTACGGGGCATTGAATCATCCAAGGTAATATTCTCTTTTTTGGCTATTGCCGCTAGGACCAGATAAACCTTGACTTGATTTTTAGCCTCGGGCGTAAGTTTCTCGCGCATCTCTTTCTCCTGCTCATTAATCTTTTCACGTAACATACCTTTTATAGCTAAATCCACTTTAGCCTGCCTGACCATCTCTTCCAGTTGCCGGTTGACTAACGACTGGGGAAGCTTGAAATCTAAACCCTTGATCAAATTATCAATGATCTCGCCCTCCACCTTCTGACGTTCGTTATTCTCCTTCTGAATAAAAATCTGTTTTTCCAGGACCTTCTCCAATTCCGCTAAATGAGGATAGCCTAAAGATTTAGCCAGGTTATCATCAACCTTTTCAATTTTTCGCGATTCTTTTATTGTATCAATACTCCGTTTGATTTCGTCGGCACTTACGCTTACGCTCTTGTATATAACCTTAATACCCTTATAATCCTTAACCGCAATCTCCGGGCTAATCTCTACTTTAGCCTTAAAAGAAAGGCTGGTCCGGTCTAATTTTACTTCTGAGATTTCAGGCAGTTCAATAACATCCAGATTTTCTTTATTCACTGCTTGGTTATAGATATCCGGGACTAATTCCTTAAGCACCTGCTCATGGGCATTAGCAGCATAGTGTTTTTCTAGCATATCAAGCGGCGCATGCCCGGGGCGAAAACCGGGGATCTTGGCTTCTTTAGCGATACGCTGAAAAACATCGGCAAATTTATTCTTTACTATATCTCCGTTTACTTGGACGCTAAGTTCACTGATATTAGAATCAATTTTCTTTACTTCGGTTTTCATCTCTTCCTTTCTACATCCTAAACTTTTCGCCTAAATATACCTGGCGTGCCTGCGGATCGTTAATAAGCTCCTCAGCTGTGCCAGAAATAAGAATCTTTCCTTCGGCAATCAAATAAGCCCTGTCAGTTATGGAGAGGGTCTCTCTTACATTATGGTCAGTAAGCAGAATCCCCAATCCCTTCTCCTTTAATTCCTTAATAATCTCCTGAGCCTCATTAACCACAATCGGGTCAATACCGGAGAACGGCTCATCCAGAAGAATAAAAGAAGGATTAGTAACTAAGGCCCGGGTAATCTCTAGCCGCCTTCTCTCTCCTCCGGATAAAGTATAGGCTTTATTCTTGGCTAGGTGGGCAATATTTAATTCATTAAGCAGGCTCTCTAGCCTACGCTCCCTTTCAGGCCTGCCTATAGGAAGAGTCTCCAGAATTGCCGTAATATTCTCTTCTACGGAAAGTTTTCTGAATATTGAGGCCTCTTGAGAAAGATACCCTATGCCAAAGCGCGAGCGTTCGTGTATAGGAAGATTGGTGATATCGTAATTATCAAAAACAATCGTCCCGCGGTTAGGAGGAATAATCCCCACTACCATATAAAATGTCGTGGTCTTTCCTGCGCCATTGGGCCCAAGTAGCCCGACGATCTCTTGGCGTTTAACCGTAAGGTCTACGCCTTTAACAACCTCTCTTCCGGCATAGGACTTGCTTAAACCCTTAATTTCCAAAAGATGCATTATTAAAATCCTCCGCTGAATAGAGAACTAACTTTGGCCTGCCATTTAAAATTATCTTATTCTCCAGGGCATTATAAACTGCCTCTTGGCTGTATGATATATTCTCTCCGCGGACAATCTTTACATTCCCGCTGGCAAGTATCTTATTGATTTTACTACCCATCATACTACCCGTTTTTCCTGAATCCGTATTAACTTTAGCCGAAGTAAAATAAATATCCATCTTATCGCTATAAATTACCGAATCAAGCCTGATTACCTGAACATTCTGATTAAAAGTAGCGATATTCCTTTCATAATCTACATCCAGCGCTCCGTCGCAGGTAACAGTTACTTTTTCAGTTGTGGCTATCCCTTTTGCATCCTTATCAGGCTTAACCGGATTAATATCCAGCTTAACTTTTTTATTCAAAGCTACTTTTTTTAAGCTTGGTTCACCGCGCGCGCCGACAGCGACAATAACCATATTGTCTCTTTCTATTTTAACCTTATCTTTTGTCGTAACCACCTGGCTTTTTCTATCCCAATCCAGGGAATCGGTAGTTAACCTGGCGCCTTTAGATGTAGTAATTACTACATCTTTTTCCAAATGCACCTTGCCACTAGCCTTATCAAAATCGCCCTGCTGGGCAGTAAGCTTAACATCCTCTTCTTCTGAGTACATATTTCCGACTATATCTTTTAGTTTAACCACTTCGCCAAAAATATCTGCGGACTTACCAGAAATATCCCAAGTCTTCTTGCCTTTTTCAGCGTAACCAGCCAGAGAAAAATCATTAATCTGCTGCTCTGACGGCTGAGTATTATCTTGGGTTTTATCTTCGGCGGCAAATAATAAAGCGCTTAAACATAAAATAAATATAAAAAGTATTAATAACTTCTTAAGACTCATAAAAATTAATAATTTCCTTCCACCTATCCTGGGCTTTTAAAATTAGTTCGGCAACCTCACGCACTGCCCCCCGGCCGCCATACCTTATGGTAATATAAAAAGCAGCTTGTTTAATCTCCGGACAGGCGTTAAATACCGCTACCGGGAAACCTACCCGCTTCATTAACCCTAAATCTACTAAATCATCTCCGACAAAACAGACCTCACTAGAGTCAACATTATATTTTTTTAAGATCTTATCCAAGACCGCGCTTTTGGGAGAGATATCCGCAAAGACCTCGGCAACCCGCATATCACGAGCTCGGGGTTTAATCGTAGCTGAACCTTTAGCAGTAATAAGTACGGTCTTAATCCCGGCCTTATTTAAAACATAAACCCCTAAACCATCATGCACATCAAAGAATTTAGAATCTCGCTCTTTAGAGTCATAGATTATCCGGCCGTCAGTTAATACGCCATCAACATCCAGAAGTAAAAGTTTTATTTTTTTCGCCCTGCTCTTTAATTCCTCTTTAACCTCAAGGTTTAACATCTTTTAGGCTAATCCTGCTTTAAGAAGATCCTGAATATCTAACAAACCCACTGGCTGACGTTTCTTATTCACAACCGGGACTTCATCGATTTTTCTCACCTCTAATATACGCATCGCTTCCACTGCCAGCATATCCGGATAAACTACTGTTGGATTTCTAGTCATCACTTCCTTGATTTTACGCTTAGGAAGCTTCTCATCTATACCCAAATGCCGGCGTAAGTCTCCGTCAGTAAATATACCTTTTAATCTTCCGTTTTTATCCACTACAGTAGCTGAACCTGCCCGGGCCTGAGTAATCTTTAAGAGGACTCGGGAAACCTTTTCCTCCTCTTTCACAATCGGGTTCTCCCTGCCTTTACGCATAATATCATCTACTCTTAAAAGCAGGCGCTTGCCTAATGAGCCTCCAGGATGAAAGAACGCGAAATCTTTTTCTTTAAAACCTTTTAATTCAAGAAGACAGACTGCCAAAGCGTCAGACATGGCTAGGGTAGCTGTGGTTGAAGCTGTGGGAGCCAAACCCAAAGGGCAGGCTTCCTTCTTTACCGAAACATCCAAAACACAATCACTATATTTAGCCAGGATAGATTCCGGATTACCGGTTAAAGAAATTATTTTTGAGCCGATTTTTTTTAACAAAGGTAAGAGTTGTTTCATCTCTCGCGTAGAACCGCTGTTAGAAAGTATGATGACTATATCATCCAAGGTTACTTTACCTAAATCTCCGTGGATAGCCTCAGCAGTATGTAAAAATAAACTGGGGGTCCCGGTAGAGGCAAGGGTAGCAGAAAATTTCTGGGCGATAATCCCGGTCTTACCCATTCCGCTGACAATAGCGCGGCCCTTGGTCTTTAAAATTAGACTTACTGCCCGTTCGAAATTTTTATCTATGCGCGGTTTTAAACCTTTAATTGCCAAGGATTCAATATCTAAAACTTCCCTCGCCCGCTTTAAAATATTTATTTTCATAATACTTCCTCTATCTTCTTAACCTGCTTAAGCAGTTTCTCCAAATCCTTTAAGTTAATCATATTCGCTCCGTCACAAAGCGCTTTATCCGGGTCAGGATGCACCTCTAAAAAAAGGCCATCACAGCCAAAAGCCACTGCTGCCCGCGCAAGGCCTGCGACAAACTGGCGCTGGCCTCCGGAAGAAGTGCCTTTACCTCCGGGAATTTGGATGCTATGGGTAGCATCATAGATTACCGGATAACCGAATTCACGCATAATCTCCAAACTCCTAAAGTCAGAGACCAGATTATTATAACCAAAAGATACGCCCCGTTCAGTAATAATGATTTTTTTATTTCCGCAAGACTCGATTTTCCTAATGATCGGTAAAATATCCCAGGGCGCTAAGAATTGCCCCTTTTTTATATTGACTACTTTTCCGGTCTTCGCCGCTGCTACCACGATATCAGTCTGGCGGGATAAAAACGCGGGTATCTGGATAATATCCAAAACTTTGGCTGCCTCAGGAATATCTTTCACGCAGTGCACATCGCTTAATACCGGGATCTTTAGCTTATCCTTAATTTTACTTAAAACTTCTAATCCCTTTTTTATACCCGGCCCACGGTAGGAATCTATGGAGAGCCGGTTAGCTTTATCGAAACTAGATTTAAAAATATACGGAATACCTAATTTTAGCGTTATATCCTTTATGCGTTTGGCAGTCTCAAGGCAAAGTGTTTCGGATTCAATCACGCATGGCCCGGCAATTAAAACTAATTTACCCTCCTCTGCGATAGTGACATTTTTCAAGATTACTCTCTGCATTATATCTTCCCTTCCCTTAGATAATCTTTAACCTTTTCTAGGTCTTCGGCGGTATCCACTCCCACAGTATCAAATTTTGTCTCAATAGCCTTAATCCGAAAACCCTCCTCCAAAACCCTTAACTGCTCCAGGCATTCGGTTTTCTCCAATTCTGAAACCTGAAGATTCTTATAAGTAAATAAGAAATCCTTAGTGTAACCATACAGGCCGATATGCTTATAATAAACCGGGTGCTTAACTTCAGAGTTAGAAGCCAGATGAGGAATAACTGAACGAGAAAAATAAAGAGCAAAATTATTTTTATCTATAACTACCTTACCTACATTCG
>JAPLLQ010000080.1 GCA_026387485.1 Candidatus Omnitrophota bacterium
AGTTTTGCCACCAAACATTCTTAGCAGAAACCTTTTAAGAACATTTAGAAAATAGTAAAAAGACTTCGTCAATTCAGTTGGCGGCATGCCTCTACCCATAATCGAATATTTCTTGATACATTTTTGAAGTAATCTCTTAATGAATCTTCCCAAAGAAAGCCCTGCCTATCTACTGACCATTCTTCAATCTTCCCGGAAAGCTCAAGCATCGCAGAACCATAATTTGCAGACTGAGACAAAGGAGTTTCTAGCAAAGGCAATATATCATCAATAATCACCATGCCGACAAGTTCATTCCACAGATCTTTATATAAATTATGCAAAGAGCGTCGATGTTCAAGGACAGGAGAGCCTATTTTAATGCGCTGTCTTTTTGCCTGGACACATTTTTGGAGAAAAAACCCACTAAAGATATCCCCAAAGCGATCAAGTTTCATTCCTTTGATATCATACCCCATCTTAACATAATAATAAGCTGGAACGGCTTCCCTAATTAATCCTGTATTTTGCGAATTTACTGGAATAATAGAACCTTCAGCTAATAAATAATCACTTGTAAATTTCTCGCTGGTACTACAGCCATTAACAAGCCGAGTTGCCGCATCAACATCCGGATCACCTGACCACAAACCAACATTAACGGCAACAATTCCGGTTGAAATATCAGAAGAAGTTTTCGAACAAGCTGGACTTCTACGCGCATAAGGAAATCCCCGGGGATAAACAATGCCTCCTACTCCTAGCGTATCACATTTGACATCCATCAACGAGCATATATTAAACCATCCGGCATCTCCTTGAACTGTAGGTAAAGAAAACTCTCGCCCAAGAGAAGAATGTCCCTTAATAAACGGCCAACTGCTTTTTGGGTAATTATCATCATCTATAGAAATAATTGCTTCGCATTTATCACGATAAGCCATCAAAAAACCCACATTACGCCGGTTATCGCTGTTCCAGGGTATTTCACTTGCCAATTCCGGAAATGGCTTAAGAAATTCGTCTTGTTCCTGAGTTCCTAAATAATACCAAGGTAAACCCTGCTTTCTATATTTATCTACCCGGCTGCGGCAATCTTCCGGAGTATTAATATCTCCTACAATATAAAAATTTACTTTCTCAATATCTCCGTTTCTCACCAGATGCTCATAATAAGAATCAATAAATTCTCCTTTATAAATAGTCGTTGCTACGATTGCATACCTCATTGGCTATCACTCCTAGTAAAGAATTTTCTTGTTAAAAAGAAATATGACACCCTTATAAATATGACATTTACCCGGGAAAACTTGTTTGATTTATTCTATCACATGGAGTTATGAAATCAACAATTTTTACCCCCACTCGCCCATGATTAACCATACACGCGGTCAACTTTTAAGCCATATTTGATAATAGATAATAAATAAGATTTAAAAATTTTCTTAGAAAATAAGGAGGAGCGACAAAAACAAGGATATTAAGACTAAGTTATAACCTTACTATTTAGATTGAGCTTCGATATACCTGATATGTTCAAGATAATCCATCGCTTCCTTGTAATCAGGCTTAATTTCGAGGGTTCGTTCAAATTCGATAGTGGCATTAGGCAGGCGGTTAAGCGAAAAGTAAACAACTCCCAAATTGAAATGTGCATTAGCATAAAGCGGGTCTAACTTTATGGCATCTTCTAAAGGTTTCACCGCCTTATCGTAATCTTTCAAAAGGAAATAAGCGCAGCCTAAATTATTAAAAGCGAACTTTATAAGTGGGTTTTTAGGGTTAAGCTCAATGCTGTATCTAAGCTCTTTAACTGCCTTATCCATATTCAGAACAATAATATAGGCATAGCTTAAATTGAAATGGAACTCAGGCAAATTTACTACTTTTTTATTTGTGATTAACGCATTTTCTCCGACCTTTACCGCTTTCTCAGCTAGACCATAGCGGCAATAAACAAATAATGCATTTGTCAAAACAATTTCATCTAGCGACGCCAACTCTAGAGATTTATATGCATTATCTAAAGCCGCATCCTTATCACCCTTCAAAAAGTATGCTACGCTTAAACCGCTATAAGAACGGCCATCCCTTGGGATCATTCCAATCGCCTTATTAAAACATACAATTGCCTCGTTATAATTCCCGTCTTTTAATAAAATGAACCCTCTCTCTCGTAGAGCCTTCGCAACCATTGGGATTACCTTATGTTTCACTAAGTTGTTAATGCTGGGCTTAAGAGAGTTTATCTCCGACCTGTAGGTTTTAGCTGACTTTGGCTGTTCAGATTGCTTTTGTTCTACTTTAGCAGGAATCTGGCCCAATCGGTATTCATAAAAAGCCTCGAGGTATTTGGCCGCTGATGCGAAATCATTGACTTGGTACATCGAAATATTGCCGGCCTCAAGCAACCCGAATATAGACGCGGATGCATATGGATCCTGATTAACAAGCTCAACATATTTATCCCGGGATTTTAGGTAATCCCCCTTCTTAAAAAGAGTATCCGCAATCTGATACTGGCTGCTTCTAAGCAATTCGCTATCCTTAGGCAATGATATCTGCGACAATCCTTCAAAATATTTTATGGCCTTTTCATCTTGCCCCATAGTTTTGTACACCCAAGCAAGATTGAACTTGGATTTAACAGCAATCTCTGTTCCCGAATCTATTTCTATCGCTTTTAAAAACGCATCCTCAGCCTTAAGATAATCAACAAGTTGAATATACAAATTACCTAAATCATAATAGGCTTGCTGAAGCTGGTTTTTATTTTTTATAGAACTGAGTTTACTGCGTAAGGCCTCGGCTTTAGAGTTCAATCCTGCTTTAGATATGTTTAATACGGGTTTAAATATCTTAGTATTAATTCTATCTATTAGAGTTAGGAAATCTCCGCGTTTAGCTTCATTTCCCTGGACTGCATTTTTTAGATAAAATTTCAAGTCTTCTGCCTGCCTGATAAAATTCGCAGAGCTAGCAACATTATCCGCTAGCTCAAGGCTTAAAAAATCCTTAGATGAAACTGTATCCTTAGTAATTTCTTTGATCAAAGGTACTTTAATCAAAGCCTTTATCTTTTGGAAATCATCCATAGTTTTAACTTCAGAGGCTTCGATAAGGGCAATTTTCAGGTTAATAACGGAACGGTCGACCAAAAAGATATTGTATGCAGAAAAGAACGCTACGATGAAGATTACGACAGTAAGTATTTTATAAATCTTTTTAAGGAATAGAATTAGGCTGGAAAACACTTTTCACCTATATTATAAAGCATTTTGGCAAAGATTTTCTGACTCGGTTATTATTATAATGCGGAAGGACAAATGTTTCAAGTATTTTATTCTTAATCGGTTCTAAGCGCCTACCCAGGAGATTCCGTCAAAAACAACCTTCCCCTCCATCTGCTGTTCTTCTTGAACCGAAGCAACCTTAACTGTGTCAATTACTCCTGTTTCCAACTCAACCCTTGGCAAAGGAGGTGGATTACAATCTGTACATGGAGGAGAACAACCATCACATGTAGGAGGCGGGGGATTTAAAGGATCGCATGCCAATGCTAACGGCGCAAAAAACAATACGCATAAAATAACAATACTAACTATCCTTTTCATATCTCTCATCTCCGAATAAAGTATAACATGAAAGCTATTCTAAGTCAAATAATCACAAACTAATTAATAATACGCCTTTATGGGTCTAAATCATGCTTCCCAATAGCTCAAGCCACCGATTAATCACGATATCCCTATTAAACTCTTTCTCAACTAATCTTCGGCCTTTTTCTCCCATCTTTTTTATTGTTAGTTGGTTACTTATAGACCATATTATATTCTTAGCTATAGATTCATGATCATTAGGATCTGCCCATAATCCGCACCCAAATTCTTTGACGATAAATGCCGGCTCGCTTTCTTTATCACATATCGCTAAAAAAGGCCTAGCTACTGCCATTATACCATATATCTTACTAGGCACAATTGCCCCTGCCATACCCTTCTGCAAAGGCACTAAATGTAAATCTGCCATGCTTAAAGAAAAGGACAAATTCTCTTTAGGCTGATAAGGCAAGAATAGCACATTTCTGAGGCCTAACGCAGCCACCTTATTCTGCAGTCTGTGTTTACCTGCCCCCTCCCCGATAAAAACAATAGATAAAGGCAGATCCTCTTTAATCATGCACACAGATTCCAGGAAAGGAGTAAAATCCTGTGAAAGCCCAAGGTTACCGGAATACAGAATAATAAATTTATCCCCGAGATTAAACTCTTTTAGCAAGCGATTTTCTTCTTTACTTATCGGCTTAATAACCGAGGTATCTACCCAATCATGGATAATTCGGATATGTTCATTTCTAATACCCTTTGACAATAAACTCTGCTTCATACTTTCGCCAATACACACAACAGTACGCGATGAATTCAAAGCCATGCGGTTCAAATAATCAAATAGGCGTCCTAAAATATTACGCTTATTCAATTTATTTAAAGAATATGCTACATCGGGATATAAATCCCTGCAATTCAAGATGAACGGAGTGGATTTCAACCATTTGCTTATCACCGCTATGATACCTAAAAATGGGGGATCTGTGCCGACGACAATCAGCTTTGGTGTTTCTTTAATTAAAACAAAGAAAGCAAGCACGCCGTAAGTAAACCAATTCATTATTCTCCCGACAAGATTATCTTTCCAAAACAAGGTATTACGAACCCTTATAATCTTAATGCCGGAGAAATTCTCTTTTCTATAAATCGTAAGAGGTTTAAAAGGAATATCTTTTTTATAATACGACCTGCCTGCTATAAAAACAACCTCATATTCCTTTGACAGCCCTTCACAAAGTTCTCCAAAAAACTGCCCGGTTGATTCTATATCCGGCCAAAAAGACCTATTAAGGAACAATAATTTTGCCTTCTTTAGAATCATTACACCTCCCTTGATACTTGTGAGTTAATCCACCTATAGGTCTTTTCAAGACCCTCTTCAAGAGAAACCTTTGGTTGCCAATCCAGTACCTTCTTAATCAAGCTTATATCGGCATTTCTACCTCTAACCCCTTGAGGTTTATCTAATTTATAAGTTTTCTTAATTCTTTTCCCAGAGATGCGGCCAACGATATCAACCAGCTCATCGATGGTAATCAGGCGATCCTGTCCGAGATTAATAGGATTATGATAATCGGATTGCGCTAATTTATAGATTCCTTCTATGCAATCATCAATATAACAATATGAACGCGTCTGTTTTCCATCTCCCCATATTTCTATTTTATCGCCATCACAAGCAAGGGCAATCTTCCTACAAATTGCAGCAGGAGACTTCTCTCTTCCGCCTTCATATGTACCTTCAGGCCCGAATATATTATGGAAACGGATAATATGCGTATTTAAACCAAAATCTTCCCGATAATACTGACAAGCCAGCTCAGCCGCCAACTTCTCCCATCCATAACCAGGTTCTGCGTCAGCAGGATAAGCGTCTTCTTCTTTAAGAGGCTTGACATCGGTCTTGTTTTGTAAATATTGTGGATATATGCAGGCACTGCTTGTATAAAGATATCTAGCGATCTTCTTTTTTTGAGCTGCCTCAAGCATATGCAGATTAATCAAGGCATTATTTCTAAAAATAGCCGCATGGTATGAAGTAATATACCCTATGCCCCCCATATCCGCAGCCAACTGATAAATTTCATCCATATCTTTGCAGGCTTCCAGGCAATTGGCAAACTCGCGCAGATCCAATAATTTAAATTCGTCAGCCATACTCTTGCCAAACTCAGGATATTTAATATCTACCCCTCTGA
>JAPLLQ010000044.1 GCA_026387485.1 Candidatus Omnitrophota bacterium
CAAATACCAAACTTCTTCGCCAATGGCTTAATGTTATATTTATTTTCGCTACCGAGCCATGTCCCTGTTCCAATGAAGTGAAACCTAACATTTGTATAAAGATTCCTATTATCGCTTATTGCCTCGCATATTGCTCTTAGGGGTTCATGCGCTTTGGGCAGCATCGCTCCAGCATAAACTAAATCAATCTTCCCTGTCTTTTCAAATAAATATGGTTTTAAATTTAGTTTTGTAACTGCCTCAAAATCAGTTCTTTCTCCTCCATAAGGCATTGCCAATGATAAACAAAAATTTTTCAATCTTGGATTTCTTTTAAAAACATCAAGATAGTATTTAGGCGCTATGCCGGTAATTAAAGATGCTTTTCTAACCGCAATAGGTTCTAATATTTTGGAGATCAACTTGCTAAACCTAGCTTTGGAGAGAATTTTATTGCTACCCGGAAAATCATGAACCCATGGATCAATATAATCTATGCCATATTTTGTCTTTGACGCCATATAAACAATTCTGCCTAACAAAGCCGAATAAAAAGAAGGGATGGTTATATATAAAAAATCTATTTTTTCTTTTTTGATAATATTTAGAATTCTAAACAGCATTGGTAAAAAGGCCCTTATGCCTATATCTCCTATTAACCTAAACGGTTTTACTGGAAGTGCCTTTACCTTTTCAACTCTTAAGTTTGGATCTAAAAGCTTTTCTAGGTTCCAATCTAACTCTTCTTCATAAAATCTATGATGAACAGTAACAATAATCGGCTCCCAACCAAATTTAGGCAAATGCATAGCAAATAATCTTGCCCTATGCACTGCAGCAAGATTAGAGGGTGGGAAATGCGATGCGACAATAATTATTTTCTTCATAAATGATAATTTATAATTTCGGGCTAAAACTATTTCTTTTTAACACACATCAAGTCATGAAATCTCTGAACTAAAGCTGTTCTAAATAGTATATAAGAAAACTCAAAAGGTGTTAATCTTGATAAAATAAAAAACCGAGAGCATTCTAAATTACTATCTTTTAACGCAGTAAATCCAAAACGAGTGGAAAATGCTGCTTCAAAACCGAGATCTAGCACTATTTTCACGGATTTTTCAGTATAATCTATACCTGGTCTGCCATTAGGATATGCAAAAACTCGCACCGGCTTATCAATCAATGCCTGTATATATTTTTTATCTAGATAAATCTGTTTCTTTTGCTCTTCTAAAGATATTTTAGAAAGAATCAAATGATCTAATGTGTGTGAACCAAATTCAAAAGACCCTGAATCAGAAAGTTCTATTATTTCTTCTTTGCTTAATACTGTATTCGGATCATCATCATTAGCTGGCATATTAAAAATACCATCGCCATATTTCCATTGATTGAAAGGCGTCGCCTTAAGTCGATAAACTTCTTCTGCGCCAAATTTACGAAAAACAGTATCAAACCAAAACAAGCAACGTTTTTCTATATAGTTGCTTGACAAGAAAACTAAAGCTGGAATATTAAATTTTCTCAGAATTGGCCTAGCTAAAGTAAATACGCTTCGGTAACCATCGTCAAAAGTAAACAAAACTGGACGCTTAGGTAATGGACAAAGACCATTTTTTGCAGCTAAGAACTCATTTAGACTTATAGGATCACAAAAATCATGCACAAAACGGCAATGTTCTGTGAATTCTCTTACCGTTACATGAAAATCTCCCCAAGCAATAGTTCCTTCTGGACTATAATCATTCCTAATCCCATGATAACATAATACTGCCACTCCTGGAAAAGAAACTCTTCTGAAGCAATACTCAAATAATTTAGATTTTTTAAATGAATTAATCATTTTCTTTTTATATTTAAATCCTATTTAGTAAAAAATACTACTTTCGATGTTTACATAACTGTAATTCTACTAATTTCATAAAATTTTTTTGCTCAACTTCCCAATTTAATTCCAATTTACCAAAATCAAACGCTTTTTGCTTGCATCTATTCAAAGCATCTCTGTTTTCGTAGAAAAACTTGATATGACTCGCAAGCTCTTCTGTATTTCCAACTTGATAAACTCTACCGATTTCTGGGTATCCCTGCATAAATGTTGTTTGCGCAGTAGTATCTGTAGCAATTATTGCATTTCCCGCCAAGATATACATAAAAAGCTTGTTTGAAAGACAAAAATCCTTATTCTTACTATCATTTCTTTCAAGACATAAGCCAATATCAAAGCTATTTGCTAAATCAATTAAACTTTTAAGCACTATTGGCGCTAAAAACTTGACTTGTTCATGATTTAATTTATTTTGTTCTGCTAATAATAACAAATATTTTCTTACTACCTCTGAGCAATGACCAAGTAAAGTTAACTGACAATTTAATCCTTTTAATAATCCTAAAGCTAAAATTACATCTTCTATCCCGCGAAATTTGCCAACAGTTTGTGAAAACCATAGCAATCTTAATGGCTGGTTTTCATTTGAAAGAGTTGGAGAACAAGTAACTAGTTTCTTATGAAAAACATTATGAATAGTAATAGGCTTTAATTGGGGATATAACTGTTGATATGCCTCTCCAATCTGAGGACTTGCGACAGTACAATAATTAACTTGTGTAAAATACTTATCTTCGAGATATTGAGTTATTTTCTCAATATAAAATTTACTATTAGAGTTTGTTTCGCCTCGATGATAATCTTCCGCATCAAAACCAACTTTTGCATTGTACTTTTTAGCTACCATTACTGCAACTGGTAAAGCCCCTAAATTATGTGCTATATATAAATCTGCTTTAATTCTGTATGTTTTCTTAAGTAATTCTGGATATGCCCTTATTGCATATTTTTCTGTTAAGAAAAAACTCCTTTTAAATATTTTAAATAACAATAGATAAGCTTTTCTTCTGATTCTAGTCCAAAGATATCTAATTGGCTCAAAAACCGGATGGCCTCCTACTCGATACCAATGGATCTTGGGGTATTTCTGAAACAATTCTTCATCAAACTCATCAGCCCATCTAACCCAAAAATTATAAATAACATGCACCTCGTAACCATTCTCAAATAAAGTTACGGCCTCCTTAACTAATCTTGGGTTTACCGTTGGTTGACCAGG
>JAPLLQ010000136.1 GCA_026387485.1 Candidatus Omnitrophota bacterium
GCGTGACAATTGCGGGATGGCGATGCTGTTCGAGCGACTCTGCGCTAGAGCGCGAGGCGCGAGTTCAGCAGCCACCGAAATGCGAAAGATCATTGGCGTTAAAAAATCGTGCTGAGCGAGAAAATTGCCGGGTTCATTTAAGATATGCGGCGAAAAATTTCAGCACGTGAACAATACCCCGAGAGCAAAATAAAAATTATTTAACTCGCTTAGTAACCAGCCACTTCCCAAGCTGGCGCATCTCTGTAACCCTAAAAAGAACACAGAAAACTATATATGACCAGGCTCCGGCGAAAATCACAATACCCAGCCGCAGAAATTTATCCATACCGGTGAGTTTATGCAATAGGAAATAACATACCGCTCCCATACCTAAACTTGCTAAAATAATACGTAAGGCTGAAAAAATAATTTTTCTATTGCCAAAATCTCCCAGGCGTCTTTCTAAAAGAATAAAAAGCGCCAGAAAAGAAATTACCCCGGAGATGGAGGTTGCCAGGGCAATACCGGCGATTTTCAGGGGGAACATTAAAACAGCACAGAAGATGATATTCATCACTAAAGCCAATGCTGAAATTTTGGTAGGCGTAACTGTATCCTGAAAAGCAAAAAAACAGGATTGCAGGATTCGCGTCCCGCCATAAGCGAATAACCCTATACTATAATAAAATAACGCTGACGCTGTTAACTGCACTGAGTAAGCGTCAAACTTTCCTCCGCCAAATAAAGTTGTAACCAGTGGCCTTGCCAGGACCATAAAAGCTACTGATGCCGGGATCATCACAAAGAAGGCCGCCTGTAAACCCCAGGAAAGAGTGTTTTTTAAGTTTTTATGATTATCCTCTAAGGCTTGCCCGGAAAAAGTCGGAAGGATCGCCTGGGAAAGCGCGGTACTGAAAATACCCAGAGGAAATTGAATCAGCCGGTAGGAAAAATATAAAACCGCTACACCGCCATCTCCGACAATCCAGGCTAAAGACCCAAAGATAGAATCGACAAAATTATTCAGCTGATAGATGCTCGAGCTTAAGATACGCGGAAGCATCAACCTGCCGATGGTCTTGGCACCGGGATGATTAAACGTCTTAGGAAGTCTAAACCGGAAACCTTTTCGATAAAGCACAGGTATCTGCACAACTAGCTGTAATACGCCACCAACAAGAATTCCTAATGCCAATCCCTTTATTCCCTCGCCAAATAAAAGCGCAAAGATAATAATGGAAATATTTAAAAGGCATGGCGCAAAGGCCGGAGCTGCAAAGTGCTTAAGAGAATTGAGCAATCCCATAGAATAGGCGGCCAGACTGATAAGAAGAATATAGGGAAAGATGTAGCGGTTAAGCTGGACTGTCGCCCAAAATTTATCGGGAGAGGCTGTAAAGCCTGGGGCAATCAGACGTACGATAAAAGGTGAGAAGATAACACCCAAAAGTGTAATCAGGGAAAGAATTACCAGAAGCAAATTCAATACTACATTTGCCAATTCCCAAAATTCCTCCTTAGTATGTTTATACTGATATTCGCTGAATACCGGTACAAAAGCGGCATTGGTGGCGCCTTCACCGATAAAATCGCGGAAAAGGTTAGGGATTCTAAAAGCAATAACAAATGCCTGGGCATAAAGATATACTCCGAATAGCCTGGCAATGATGATATCGCGGATAAAACCTAAAATCCGGGAACAAAGGGTAGCCAGGCTGATTAGAGTAGCGGATTTAGCTACAGATTTGTTTGTTGACATAGCTTATTTATTGTGTTATAAGAATAAAAATTACTTAAAGGAGATTAAATATGCCAAGACGCAGAACTTCAATCAAGAAAACGCGAGCTGACCGAAAAAAACACCTGAATAACCTAAAAATCAAACAGCAGCTGAAAAAAATAATCAAGCAATTCCAAGGCTTAATCGCGGCAAAGAACCTTACTGAAGCCAAAAAACTTTTAAGTCAAGTATTCTCTCAATTGGATAAAGCTGCCAAAAAAAGAACGATTCATCCTGCTACTGCCAACCGCAGAAAATCCCGTTTAATGAAAAGATTAGCCAAGAACGCATAAACCGACTACCAGCTTCTCTAGGGCAAAGGGAGCTTTCAGTTTACCGGTTTTTATTTCAATATCGCAGTTTAAAAGAAGCTTGACTTTGCGCTTTGCCTGGATACTCACCGGGCTGCTTTTCTCCAAGGCATACCTTAAACCACCCAATATCCTCTCTGGCCTTTCCCCATCTTTAAGTATCTGGTCTAGCACTTTTAAGGCATAATCCGGCCTTCTCAATTCTATCTGGCGAATCAGGTTAAAAGTATTCAAGGGGACTTTCTCTTTGAAGCGAAAAACCTTGGCGTAGCTATGAATCCGTTTTATAAATCCTTCTTTTTGTGCCTGCTCGCTAAAATCCAGGAGCAAGATAGTTGCTTGGGAAGGTTTCTTTGACCATTCAAAAATAAAATCTTCAATCTCCTCTTTTAAATCTTCAGTATTTTTGATTACCACAATCCTTTTAGGCGACTGCAGCGGGAGGTTTAAGAGTTTTTCCTGTAAATTCTTAAGCGTTAATTCGCGGGCATATAATATATCCAGGTTAAACTGTTCTAATCTTTTCGGAAGGAATTCCTCTTTTATCCGTTTGAACTGAAGGTCTTTGGAAAGCGGGTCTTGCCCAAGGAATAGATAAAGCATATCTTACCTACCACTGTTCAACTGTGCGTTCAACAATCCGGCGGGCCAGGTCATTATAGGCATCCACTATCGCAGTATCTTCGGATTTCTGCTGTGTGCCAGTGGCAAAATAGTGAGTGTCTCCGGTAAAATTATTCTCCTGCCAGACCAGGGTTTTCTCTTTTCCATCCCAAAGGCTGATATTTACTACCAGGTTAAGGCGGTATTCACTTACATTATCATCACTGTCGTAGCGCAAAGGGTCCTTACGGAATTCCACCACCTCACCCTTAAGTATTAAATCCGCTAATCCCTCTTTCGCCGGCCTTAAGTTTCCGTCAAAAAGATACTTGTTATTTACATATTTGGTAATTTCCGTCTCAATCATTGGCCGGTAAATCCTGTATTTACTGCCTGTGTCCACTTCTTTGGTAATATCTATCTTATTTATAAAGGGCGTTACGTAAATAGTCTTGAATTTATCCGAAACCATAGAGCGCGTGGTATAACCGCACCCCGCTAAAAGAAAAAATAAAAAACAAGGCAGGATAATTAACTTAAAATTAAGAAAATTTTTCTTTTTTTTTTTTCGGCTCCTTTTCGTCGCTTGGTTCGATTACACTCACCATGCTTCGAATGCATTCGACTACGCTCAGCATTCGCCCTGAGTGAAATCGAAGGGCGAACCATACTGAGCCTGTCGAAGCACAGGATGACCCTGAGCGAAAGTCGACACTTCGACTTTACTCAGTGTCGATGGTGAGCGCAGCCGAATCATCGAATGGGTCATTTCTTCTTCTCCATAATCTGTAATCTTTCTAGGGACTTTGTCGCCCAGATACTCTGCGGATAATTATTTACCGTATTCTCGTAATATATCTTGGACGCCTTATAGGCCTCTTGCTTCTCATAGAACCTAGCGATATTAAAACTGGCCTCGGCTTCTTTCTCTTTAAGCTGGCTGATATTTTTCTCCGCTTCTTTTGAGAGAACCGCATCAGGATGGTCCTTTACGAACTCCTCAAATTTCTGCTTGGCTTCTTGAGTTGCGCCCTGGTCGTAATCCGAGCTACGCGAAACCCCGGCCCGGCAGCTAGCAATCTGGAATTTAGCCGGTTCTGACCATTCGCTATCTGGGTAATTAGCTACTACTTTATTAAAAGCATCTTCAGCTTCATAGTAACGCAGCAGGCCTTTTAAGACTAAACCTAATTTATATTGAGCCTTAGCTGCCAATGGCCCATAAGTTGAATTTTCGATTACTTTGGTCAGTATCTCTATTGCCGGGTTCTCTACCGGTAAAACTACCCCTAATGCCTTGCGTTTCTCTCCGGCCATGAACTTTTCGGCAATCTTGTATTCTCTTTCATTAATCTCCTTAATCCTTTCGGAAAAAGGATACTTATCAATTACCTTCTGGTAATCCAGATAAGCCTCATAAAGATTACCCCGCTCTTCTTCGATTAAACCAAGATAATACTGGCTTTCCGAAGCTTCAAAGGATTTAGGGTAGGCCTTAAGCAGTTTCTTGAGTTCGCGCTTAGCATCTTCATATTTTTTCTCATCATAAAAACTCTTGGCAAACTCAAACTGGGCTTTAGGGTTATCTTTAGGCACACTTTTGGGATTAACCCATTTACCGCTCTTGGGTGTCCAGATCCAGTAGGAGTAAGCCGGGCTTAGGCTAAGGGTTAAAATAATCACTAAACTTAAGATTATCCGTCGCATAATATTACAACTTTAACATAATGCCCTTGTTTTGTCAAACATATTCACTTGCGAAATCAGAAATATAGGTAAGCAAAGGGGAGATTAACCAAAGCGCTATTGGCTTTAAGCAAAAGGGCTACCAAAAGTTCGCTGCTTAAAGCAAAGGGCTGGGCTAGAATAGGGGAAATTAAGCTGGCTATAACCATGCTAAAACCCGAAAGGGTAATTAGGGTAGCCAAAGGTACCACAAAAAGGTTAGCTAAAATAGTTACCGGAGAAAAAATCCTGAAATAATAGGCAATGATTCCAACTGTCCCTAACCAAGCTGCGAGCGAGACCAAGACGCCTTCGCTTAAGAAAAGGAGGAATTTGTTCTTTAGGGCTGCGATATTTAGAATTTTTTTTAATCTCGGATAAAGGTAGATTATGGCTACGACGCTAGAAAAAGAAAGTTCAAAACCTAAATCAAAGAGCTGCCGGGGGTTAATCAGTAATATAAACAATGCCGCTAAGCTTAAAGAGTTATAAATATCAGCATCCCTTTTTATTAGATAAGCGCCTATAAAAATTATGCCCATTATTGTTGCTCGGACTACCGGATTAGACGCACCAGTCATCAGGCAATAAATAACTAAAGAGATTATGGCAATACAAAACCGCGCTCTTCTGGGCACTCTCAGTAGTCTTAAAAATAGTAGGGCTACAAATGATACAATGCCAACATTAAAACCGCTTACCACCAGTATATGCACGGTCCCGCTCTTCATCATCATATCCGCTACAAAATAAGGGATATTCCTTTTTTCACCCAAAATCATCGCATCCAAAATGCCGGCGGCGATAAAAGATACCTGCCTATAAAGCACCTTTTCTATTTTATTTTTTAGCTGCAAAGAAAACCTTTTAAGCCATAATCCCTGGTTTACATTTAACTTAAGCACCCCAAAATCAGTCTTTACCCGCATAATAAAATAGATATTTTGATTAGCCAGATAATCTCTGTAGCTTGTGCGGTTTAAAGTGCGGCTATAAAAAGGCCGGTGCAAATTTCCCCTTAAAAACAATTCGTCACCGTAAAAAAAATTAACCTTACCTTTAAGATAAACGATAATGTTTCCCGAGCATCTACGGCTTAAATTTTCCTCGGCTAATTCCTCTGCCTTAAAAATAAAGGTCGTGCAGTTATCCTTAAATTGAGAAGAGCTAACAACCATCCCCCTGATTAAATAAAGCTTTTCACTTTTATAGGGAATAAGCCTAAGCAGATGAGACTTAGGCAGGATGTAGCTATTTCGTAAACAGGCAGCTCCGAGGAGAAAAATAAAAATCAAGCTGA
>JAPLLQ010000146.1 GCA_026387485.1 Candidatus Omnitrophota bacterium
CGCTACTAACTCATGGTCACAGGCGATAATTACCTCATCCAGGCTCCTGGCCTGTTTTGCCTTCTCCCAGACATGCTGGATCATTGGTTTGCCGGCGATATCCGCCAATACCTTAGCCTGGAACCTGGTAGAAGAATATCTTGCCGGAATTACTCCAACTACATCCATAATTAACCTAACCTTTCTAAAAGTTCTTTTCTGGTAGTAACCGCAGTGCCAACTTTTCCCACCACAATCCCGGCAGCGTAATTGGCAATATGGGCGGCTTCCAATCTTTTGGCCCCGCTACAAAGCCCCAAAGTGAATGTGCTGATTACCGTATCTCCGGCGCCGGAAACATCAAAGACTTCTTGAGCTACAGTAGGTATATGGGTAGCTCGGCCGCCTTTCTCAAATAATTTCATTCCCTGTTCACCTAAAGTAACCAGTAAGGATTCCAAACCTAAATACTCCATTATCTGGTATCCGGCGGTATCAATATCTTTATCAGTAAACAACCTGTCGCTATCCAACTTAAGCTTATTCTTATTATCCTTAATCTTCAAATTACGCACTGCGTTCTCTAGCTCTTTACGGTTGGGAGTAATAGCGGTAACTCCCCGATAATACTGAAAGTGATCTTCCTTAGGGTCAACCGTAATCACCTTCTTGTGTGCCTGAGCAAGAAGAATTAAGCTCTCCAGCAACTGAGTGTTAATCACGCCCTTACCATAATCTTCAATTATAATCGCATCAAAATCATCAATGTTATCCTTGATAAAATTAAATATCTTGTGGGTAGATTCTTGAGGTAAAGGCTCGGTATGCTCCCAGTCAACCCTAACTATCTGCTGATGCCCGGCAATAATCCGGGTCTTAACCGTAGTGTATCTTTCTTTCTCAACAAATATACCCCGGGAGCTGATTTTTTTCTTCTTTAATTCAGACTTAAGAATTTCAGCGTTCTTATCCCTGCCAATCACCCCGGCTAAAGTTACCTGGGCATCAAAAGAACGGATATTATTGGCTACATTAGCAGCTCCGCCCGGTATATAGGTCTTACGATTTGCCCAAAGCACCGGAACCGGCGCCTCCGGAGAGATCCTCTCTACCTTACCCCAAATATATTCGTCAAGGATTAGGTCTCCGATAACCAGAACCTTTATTTTATTAAATCTATTGATTATCTCTTTGAGGTGCTTCATATTTTTTCCACTACTGCCTGGGCTAAAAGCGGCAGGATTATTTCATGGTGGCCAATGATATAATAGCCTTTACCGCTTGAGCCTGTAGTCCGGGAAACTATATTTTGTGCCGGCCGGTAATGATAGATCATATCGAAGTTTGCCGCAGTAAAATCTTTAACCTGATTGCCTAAATTACGAGCCAAGTTCAGGGCCTTTAAGAAAACTTCGGGCATAATCACTGTTGAGCCGAAATTCAAAACTACTCCTCCATTATTTAAAGAACAGATTTCCTCGGTTAGGGTATGAAAATCACGGCCTGATCCTTCGGCGGTTAATCCGGCATTAAAAGATGGGTGCTGATGGATTATATCAGTCCCTATAGCTACGAAAACGCAAAGCGGAACTTTATATTTATAAGCATTGTAAAGAAGGCTTAAATTCTTATAGGGCAGCTTGGTTTCACTTATCTTTTTAGCTACGGAATAACCTAATCCTAAATTTTGCTTTACGCCTTCCTTTACCGCTGTATTAATGAAATCCGCGGTCTCCTCGCCCATCCCGAATTTACCCTTTTTAAGATTCTCGGCGACATCCTCGGAGGTCCGGCCCTGAAAAGCAATTTCAAAATCATGGATAATCCCAGCACCATTTAAGCAAATACAGGTAATTATCTTCCTCTTGATCAGCTCAATTAATACTGGATTTAAGCCGCACTTTATGACATGGGCGCCAGCCATAAAAATAACCCCTTTCCCCTTTTTATGGGCCCTGACTAGCGCATCAACAATAGCCCGTAAATCCCGAGCTTTTAAGATATCAGGTAAAGAATCAAAGAAGCTGGAGAAGCTCTTCTTTTTTGCCGGAATCCGGGCAAAATCCCTGATCCCAACCTTGCTAAAGCGCGACTTAACCGAAGATGTCTTAACCTTGTTTATATTAATCATGGCGAAGTTATAATTTTAGCACAAATTACCGCTAAATCAACTACATATTTCTACTTTTATCGGATGGCTTGGCTTGATTTCGAGCAGCACGTGTGCAGCCCGAGCGGGCAGGGTTCGCCAGCTATCAAAACTTAGCGAGAGCGAGGGCGAAGGCCGAGCGAAGATTTTCCTCGCTGGGGAAAATCGAGCAGTGCTGCGAGAAACAAGACAAGGCAGACGCTAAAATAATAGAAAGGTTATTTATGTCAATATTACAGGGATCGGAGTTTTATATTTCTAAGCGTATCGGCAGGGCGATTATAGATTATAAGATGCTTGCCGAAGGCGATAAGATTGCGGTGGCAGTTTCCGGCGGCAAGGATAGCCTGACCCTTTTACGGATATTAAATGACCGTAAGGCATTTGTTCCGATAAAATATGATTTACTGGCGGTGCATATTGATATGGGCTATCCGCGCTCCTGCAGCAAAAAGCTTGAAAGATATTTTAAGAAGATGGGAATGAAATATCATATTGAGAAAGTTGATGTGTTAAAGAAGACTAATAAGAAAGATATAAATTGTTTCTGGTGTTCTTGGAACAGAAGGAAAGCTCTTTTTGAAACAGCTAACCGTTTTAGCTGCACTAAGGTTGCCTTAGGCCATCATATGGATGATATTGTTGAGACGATTTTATTGAACCTATTTTTTCAGGGAGAGATCTCGGCAATGGCCCCGAAACAGGAATTATTTAAAGGAAAGATTACTTTAATCAGACCCTTGGCTTATGTAGAAGAATATATGATCAAGCGCTTTGCCAAGGAAACGAAAATACCGCATGAAACCTGTATTTGCCCTAATTCTTTGATCTCCAATCGTGCCAAAATGGGTAAGATTATCAGTGAGCTAAAGAAAGTTTGCCCTGATATAAAGAAAAATATCTTTCGCAGCCTAAAAAGGATTAAGAAGGATTATTTGCTTTAAGTGTGGTATAATAAAAAGAGTAGTTAATGGATAGTAGATAGAATTTAGGGGGAAATATGGTTTGGGCTATAGGGTTATTATTTTTGATTTTATTTATAATCGTTATCGCGATTGTGCTTAAAATATCTTCGCAGGTTAACCTCCAGCTTAATCAGATGAACCAGTCCCTTCAGGAGGCAAATAAGGTCATTGGTTCAAATTTAAGCAATGCTACGGGTGTCTTTGGCAGTGTCAAAGAACAATTAGGAAGGTTACAAGAGACAAACCAGCAGATTATGGATATCAGTAAGGATATCTCTAGCCTCCAGGAGTTACTTCGGGCTCCTAAATTCAGAGGTTCCATGGGAGAGACGCTTCTAGAGAGCCTACTCTCTCAGGTTTTACCCAAAGAGCATTATGCTACCCAATACCGTTTTAAATCCGGGGATAGCGTGGATGCGGTGATTAAACTGGGTAATCGCCTGGTGCCAGTTGATGCTAAATTTAGTTTAGAGAATTTTCAGAAGATGCTTGATGCTCAGGATGAACAGTTAAAAGTACAATTCCGCCGGAAGTTCTTACAAGATGTTAAAAATCGGATTGATGAAATTGCCGCCAAATACATTCTTCCTGATGAAAATACCTATGATTTCGCCCTGATGTATATCCCGGCGGAGAATGTCTATTATGAAGTGATTATCAAGGAAGATATTTTCTCTTATAGTATGTCCAAAAAAGTCATTCCGGTTTCGCCAAATACCTTTTACGCCTATTTACAGGTAATCTGTCTAGGGTTAAAGGGCCTTAAAATTGAGGAAAACGCCAAGAATATTTTAAAAGGCTTAAGCGGCCTTTCAGTAGAGATCAATAAATTCAAAGAAGATTTTGATACTTTAGGCAATCATCTTGGGAATGCCAATACTAAATATACGGATAGCCAAAAGAGACTAGAGAGATTTTCCGAAAAATTAATCAATATCCAGGATACCAAACGCACGGAATTAAAGTAGGTTAGAGTTCAATGGTCTTTAAGATTCGAGTTGTAGCGAAAGCTTCAAGAAATCTGATTAAAAAAGAAGATCAGGGTTTTAAAATATACTTAACCAAGCCTGCGCAGGACGGCCTGGCTAATCAGCAGCTGGTAGGATTATTATCTGAATACTTAGGTATAAGCAAATCCTGCATAGCAATAATTAAGGGTTTAAAATCGAGGGATAAACTTGTTAAAATCACTGAATAAAAGAAATTCATTTTCCGGTCTATTCGCATCGGAGATCGCTTATGGTTTTAGCAGTCGCTCTCTGGGGAATATGTCTTTGTATCACGGCAATACCGAAAGTTCACTGGATAACCGTAAGCATTTTTTAAGTAACCTGGGGATAAACTGGAGGGATTTAATCTGCGCCAAACAGGTGCACGCTAGTAATGTGAAATTGGTAACCGAAAAAGAGAAAGGAAGAGGTGCTTTTAGTTATGATGCTGCGCTCGCGGATACCGATGCTTTGATTACGGATAGAAAGAATCTGCCTCTAGCGGTATTTACCGCGGATTGCCATTCCATATTTTTATTTGACCCCAAAACTCCGGCAGTAGGCTTAGTTCATGCCGGTTGGCGCAGCAGCAAGGAGAAGATTACTTTAAAGGCAGTAAAATTGATGCAGGAGAAATTTAATACTCTAGCAGAAAATTTATTGGTTAGTTTTGGCCCGGTTATAAGGAATTGCTGTTATGAAGTAGGAAGCGAATTTAAAAATCACTTTCCCCAAGATATAGTTGAAAGAGGCTCCCGTCTATTCTTGGACTTAATCAGGACAAACAAAAGAGACCTGCATAGTTTAGGGGTAAAAGAAAGGAATATCTTTGATCCGGCAATCTGCACCTCCTGCAATAACGAGGGATTCTTTTCGTATCGCAAAGAGGGGAAATCCTGTGGCAGGATGATGTCGGTGGTAATGCTAAGATGATCTAGCTGAATTCGGAGAGGGGCTTAAGGTTTTAGATTGTAGCTGTGGTTTGGAAAAGGGGAATAGCTTTAAGGTCTATATCAGCGCCGAAGACCCGACGATTGTCTTTGATGTTTGTTCTCAGTTCGGCAGGATTAGGTCAGTTAAGGTCAATGAAATAGGATAAGAAAGATGGCTAGAGCGATAGTTATTTATTATTCCCGTAGCGGCAATACCAAAAAAATGGCTGAGTTAATTGCTGAAGGGATTAAAAAAGAGGAAGTGGAAGTTACGTTAAAAGATATTAAAGATGTTAATGTTGATGAACTTTTAAAATACGACGGGATAGCTATTGGTTCGCCTACTTATTACGGCACAATGGCTTCCCAGATTAAGCAACTTTTTGATGATTCAGTTAAATTCCACGGTAAATTAGAGGGTAAATTTGGAGCTGCCTTTGCCTCTAGTGCCAATACCGCCGGTGGTAATGAAACCACGATTCTGGATATATTAAATGCTATGCTTATCCATGGTATGATTATCCAGGGAGATTGCCAGGGCGACCATTACGGGGCAGTGGCAATCGGCGCGCCAGATATCCGCTCAATCAAGGAATGCCTGAGGATGGGTGGGCGTTTTGCCAAGCTGATTAAAAAATGTACAATATAATCTTTATTACCGTGGCAAATAAAAAAGAAGCAAACTATATTGCCGAGGTATTATTAAAGAAGAGACTAGTAGCTTGTGTAAATATAGTCGATAAAATAGAATCTCTTTTCCGGTGGAAGGGTAAGATTGATAGAGCCAAGGAAAACCTGTTAATTGTAAAAACCCGAAAGAGTAAATTATCTCAGATTATCAAACTGGTTAAATCCGTGCATAGCTATGAAGTTCCGGAGATAATCGCGCTTCCCATAGTTGCTGGCTTTAAACCATATCTTAATTGGATAGATGAATCCCTCAGGTAACCCGATTGATTATCTTTTTGCTTTTTTTGGCGGAGTTTTAATCAGTTTTACTCCCTGTATTTATCCGCTTATCCCGGTTAGCGCTGGTTATATAACTTTTAGAAGTGGGGCTTCCAAATTCAAAGCCTTCATATTAAGTTTATTTTATGTCAGCGGAATAGCCATTACTTATTCTATCCTTGGTTTAATCGCTGCTTTAACCGGTTCATTTTTCGGGAGGATAAGTACACACTATTTGACCTATTTTATCGTCGGCATAATTATTTTTTTATTCGGGATAATGATGTGGTTTGGTCTATTTAATTTTTCTTTCCGGGGATTGGCCGGAATAAAAGAAAAAAGTAATGGCTATTTCTCTACCTTTGTCTTAGGGATAACCTCCGGATTTATCGCTTCACCCTGTCTGACTCCGGTTTTAGGCTCAATACTTGCTTATATCGCCACCAAAAAGAATCTATTTTTTGGGATGGGGCTTTTAATGAGTTTTGCCTATGGCATGGGTTTAATTCTAATTCTTAGCGGGACCTTCGCAAGTATATTGATTAATCTTCCTAAGTCAGGGAAGTGGATGCTTTATGCTAAAAAAATTGTTTCTTTAATCCTGCTAGCAGCAGGATTATATTTTATCTGGACGGGAGTAAGAAGGATATAATATGAAGCATAGCTTGAAATTATTATTCCTGTTTACATTTTTTTTCTCCTTTCTCCTCGGCTGTAAAGCGGAGGAGAAGGCAGAGGTTAAGGAATTAACCTTAGCTCCTAGTTTTGAATTAAAAGATACCCAGCAGAATAAAATTTCCTTAAATAATTATAAAGGCAAAAAAGGGGTAATTTTATTCTTTTGGACAACCTGGTGTCCCTTTTGCCGGAATGAGTTAAGCGCGCTTAATGACGCATCAAAAGAGTTAGTTAAGGATTCCCTAATATTATTAGCTATAAATGTCGGTGAGCCGGAATACAAGGTGAATAATTTTATCAAGAGCCGTAAGCTTAACCTTATGATTCTTTTAGATAGAGATGGCGAAGTCGCGGATAGCTATGGCCTTTTAGGTGTCCCTAGTTATTTTCTTATTAATAAGCAAGGCCGGGTGGTTTTTACTTCTAACCACTATCCAAAAGAAAAGATTAAAGAGCTTTTGTTAAAATAATCAGAATTATGGATAAGAAGATAGAAAGCTTAATTCAAAGCTGGGAAAAAAGAAATATTCTGGGTCTTTATTCCGTCAATAAAGAAGAAGCAGCGAAGAAAATACTCTCTTTGATCCCTGCGGCCGCAAGTATCGGCATCTCCGGTTCTTTAACTTTAGATCAGTTGGGAGTAGTCAAAAAATTGGAGGAGAGGGGAAATAAGGTATTTAATCAATATAAGCCTAGGATAAGCTGGGATGAGAGTTTAGAATTAAGGAATAGCGGCTCGGTTGCGGATTATTATTTAACCAGCGCTAATGCCATTTCAGAAAAAGGAGAATTGGTCTTTTTTAGCGGCTGGGGACATCGTATCTCCGGAATCTCTAACGCCAAAAATGTTCTGGTTGTTTGCGGGATAAATAAAATTACTCCGAACTTAGAAAGCGGCCTTAAGCGCTCCAGGGAATACGTCACACCTTTAAATTGTAAACGGTTAAATTGGAATAGCGCTTGTTTATCCGAAGGTGTCTGCCGTAAGGATATTTGTTTGTTGCCGGAATATAAAAGAATGTGCTGCCAGATTTTGGTCATTGAGGCAGAAGTCGTTCCGGGAAGGCTTAAGGTATTATTAGTCGGGGAAACCCTAGGGTTCTAAATATATGCTTAAAAAAATAAGCAAACTTCTGAAAGACAAGGAATTCGTCAGTGTGGCAACCTGTGATTTTAATGGCCGGCCAAATGCCGCGCCTAAATTTCTACTAAAGATAGAAAACAATTCCATTTATCTGGTAGATTATATTATCGGAACCACATTCCGTAACCTTCAGGCTAATCCTAAAGTGTCCATATCTTTTATGGATACTAACAGTCTGGTTGGCTATCAGTTAAATGGGAGGGTCCTGACAATAGATAGCGGAGATGAGTATGATCAGTTAGTCAAGGAGCTTTCGCAAAGAGAGATAGACCTTTCTACCCGCAGGATCATTGAGGGAGTGACCAGCGGTAAAGTTCACGAAGATTTTGAAGTCAGTATCACCGATACTTTTGTTATTTTCAAGGTTGAAGTAGAAGAGATGGTTGAGATGGCTTCAGGTGGGACCTTAAAGAGGGAGAAGGTAAGTTGAAGATTAAAGGTTTAGCTACCGGTATCGGAAGCCTGCCGCATGAAGATGCGCAAAAGGCCCTAGATTTAATTTTTAAATCCGCGCCGAATATTCCATTTTGGCCGCAGCTTCCCCAGCGGGATATCCGGGAGGGGATGATTGCACAATTCAGCGAGAATTTACCCTGCCTTAGGTTTAAAGATAAAAGCCTGTATTTTGATTCTAAGGATCAAGAAAAAGAATTAGAGAAATTTTACGAGCGGATTATTGCCGAAGATACGGATTATTTTAAAATCAGCGACAATTTTGCTAAAGGTTTATCCGAATTTTACCGCCGGCTAGAAAGCGCTGAATTAAATAAAATAGATTTTATTAAAATCCAGGTTACCGGGCCATTTACTTTTGGTGCGGCTATTAATGATCAGGCTGGTAAGGCACTTCTGTATGATAAAGTATTAATGCAGGCGATCCTAAAAGGTTTGAATATGAAGGCGCTTTGGCAGATAAAATATTTTAAGACTTTCGGTAAGAAGATGATCCTTTTTGTTGATGAGCCTTATTTAGGCTGTTTTGGTTCGGCTTATACGCCGCTCAACAGGGAGGATGTGGTAGCCGGCCTTACTGAATTTACTCAGAATTTAAAATCCGAAGATACTTTATTGGGAATCCATTGTTGCGGAAATACTGATTGGTCGGTCATTATTGATATTAAAAATATTGACATTATTGTTCTTAAGGAAAGAGACATTGACATCAAAATTATCCTTAAGGGCATGATATCAGATACAGACAAAAGCCCGTTAAAAGTCAGCGTCATTTCGGAGAAGAGAATGTGGAGTTATTGATCAGAAAACTGCGTAGCGGGATAGATACTTTGATTAGTAAGGGTGTGGATGAGCAGGCTATATTAGGTAACCTTATAGTTACTCCTTCCTGTGGGTTAGGGACATTTACCCCCCAGAAAGCTGAAAAGATCTTTCAGTTACTCTCCGAAACCGCATCCTTTATCCAGAAAAATTTCTAATTAAGTTTTAGCGTCTGCCTTGTCTTGTTTCTCGCAGCACCGCTTGATTTTCCCCAGCGAGGAAAATCT
>JAPLLQ010000131.1:0-983 GCA_026387485.1 Candidatus Omnitrophota bacterium
AATCTTATCGTGTATGATGATACTGGCTTCCTGCCTGATTGCCTCGCAAACTTTATCAAGTCTTGACATTTTAAATCAACTCCTCTTCTTTATTAACCCTTTAATCAATGCCAACTCTTCACCTTTAGTCTTCACCCGGCCATTAAGTTTGGCATTAAGCACCTGGGTAAAAATTTTCAGGTAACTTGGCCCGGGTAGGACACCTAAACCATGCAAATCTCTACCGGAAACAAAAATACGCATTCCGTTATAAATCTCCAGGAAATCCGCGATATGCCTTTTAAGGTTAAAATTTTTATGCCTCGCCCTTAAAACCAGGATAGTTTCGTAACTTAAGGGCTCTAGAAGCGCGAAAAGTTTAGAGGGTTTAATTTTAACTTTGCTTAAATCACATACCAATCTCTTCTCTGCTTCTTTATAAGTCAATATCCTCTTCTCTTCGCCCTTACGTAACCCGAATTTCGCGGAGATTTTATTAATTATCTTTATGCTAACGGAATCGAGCAAACTAATGAGATAAATCACCCAGCTATCCAGGGCTCTACGTTCAGGATAATTCTTCCTGAACCAATTAATCTCCTTTTCGCAAGCTCTAAGTAAAAAATACGTTCTGGCTGTAATTTTTAAGCCGGGATAGATAAAATCAAAACCGGTTAATTTTTCCAGGCGTTTTATCTCTTTAATCGGGCGCGCTTCTTTTAAAACCAGGATTAAATCATCACGGGTGCGGTGAGGCTGGACTTTTTCCAGCATTCTTAACTTAACTGACTCTTTTAAAAATTCCATGGTTTTAGGCTCGATCTGAAAATTATACCTTTGCTCAAATCGCACTGCCCGCAAAATCCGGGTAGGATCGTCAATAAAACTTAAATCGTGTAATACGCGTATTTTCTTATTGCGCAGGTCAACTTTACCGCCAAAATAATCAATCAGCCAGTAGTCACTCAAAGACATAGCCATGGCGTTGATAGTAAAATCACGCC
>JAPLLQ010000131.1:991-7316 GCA_026387485.1 Candidatus Omnitrophota bacterium
TTTTAATGAGCTGTGTTTAACCACGGGTAGATCTGCCGGCTTAAGGTAAACCTCTTTCCGAGCGCTAGAAAAATCTATCTTGAGGTTCGGCTTTATAAAAAGCGTGGCAGTACCGAATTGTTTATGCGCAGTTATTTTTGTATTATAAAAACCCGCGAGGCCCTCGGCAAATTTTATAGCATCGCCCTCAATAACAAAATCAAGGTCAAGATTCTTCACTCCTAAAATCAGGTCGCGGACGAAACCTCCGACCAGATACGCCTTTAATTTTCTGGCTGCGGCTATTTGGCGCACCTGAGAGATCAAATCCTGAATTTCTCCCGGTAATCTCTTGAAATATCTTTCCATCTTTTCCCTACATTCTACATACCAAATACTACCTACTGTATTTACGGCCTGGGGTGAAACTGTTTATGTATACTCTTTAACCTGTCTTTATTAATGTGGGTATAAATCTGAGTTGTGGAAATATTAGAGTGGCCGAGCATCTCCTGAACCGAACGCAGATCCGCTCCCCTCTCCAATAAATGAGTAGCAAAAGAATGCCGTAATGTATGCGGCTTAATCGTTTTTTTAATCCGGGCCAAACGGGCATATTTTTTAATAATCTTCCAAAAGGACTGCCGGGAGATTTTCTTGCCAAAACGGCTGAGGAATAAAAATTCTGACTCCTTATTATTTAATAGCTTTGGCTGGGAAACCTCTAAGTAGCGCTTAATACTGGTTATGGCTTTTTTACCTAAAGGTATAACTCTTTCTTTATTCCCTTTACCTATACAACGCAAGAATCCGATATCCAGATTGACATTATCACGTTTTAAATTTACTGCCTCAGATACCCGCATTCCGGTTGCGTAAAGAGTCTCCAGTATCGCTCTATCTCTTACCCCTTGATTGGATCTAACATCAGGCTGAGCAATCAAGGCCTCTACTTCATTTATACTTAGCGTCTCAGGGATTTTTTTCCATAACCTCGGAGAATCTATTAAGGTACTAGGGTCATCCTTTAAGATTCTTTCCCTGGCTAAAAATCTATGGAACATTCTTATTGCGGCCAAGCGCCGGGCAACCGAGTTTGCCGCGATACCTCTATCCCGCTGAGCCAGCATAAAACCGGTAATATCATTCTTGGATATTTTGGATAATGCATCGATATGTTTATGATCAATGAAATCAAGGTAGTTATTCAGGTCCTCGCGATAAGAAACTATAGTATTATTGGAAAGCCCGCGTTCAACCGACAAATAATTAAGAAAGGTATCGATTAATTCTTTCATTTTAATTAAAAAAAGGATTATTCTTTTTCTCTACTCCTATTGTCGAGGATGGGCCATGTCCAGGATAAATCTTGGTCTCATCAGGAAGAGTAAGTAATTTCTCCCGGATAGATTTAATCAGTAGCGCTTCATTCCCACCCTCTAAGTCCGATCTACCAATACCCTGGCAAAATAAGGTGTCTCCGGTGAAAACTACTCTTTCTACCGGTTTTTTAAGTAGCAGGGCAATTCCGCCTCTGGTGTGCCCCGGGATATGTAAAACCTTCAATTCTAACCCTACTAGCTCAATTGAAAGGTTATCTTCCAAAATCCTGATTTCAGATTTAACTGTATAAGGCATGGCAAATAATCCCGATAAATTAAGCAGGGGGTCTCTTAACAAGGCTAAATCATCTTTATGCACATAAACCGGAACTCCAAACTTATCATCTACTCCAATATGATCGTAATGTCCATGGGTATTAATAATAAAGGCCGGCCTTAACTTATGCTTCTCTAAAACCCGCCTGATCTTACGCTCTTCTGCGCCCGGGTCAATAATCAGGGCTTCTGAATTTTTAGCCGCGGCCAGAACATAACAGTTTGTATCCATTACCCCGACAGTGATTGTCTCTAGAATCATCGTAAATCGTTTTTAATGTCGCTATAGGAAAACTTTTCTAAAATATTCCTTCTCACTCCCTCTACGCGCTGGCGATAATTACTGCTTGAGGCGCCATAGACATCGGATTTAAACGAACTTTGCAGGTCAGTCATCTGCTTTAGGTAAATATCCAGTTGCCTCTGCTTAGTTTCATCCAACATTCCTCTCATCCCAATGAGATTTTTTACTGCCTGTTCAGTGCAATCATTCTTTTTCTTATAAGAAGTATTCTGCACTAGTGTATTGATTAGCTCATCTTGCCAAGATCTCCAAAAAAGAAGATATTGCCGATATAACTCCTCTTTAGACATCTGAGGCCCTTTATATTCTTCTGGGGCAAGGACCATTTCAACTGACTGGTCGCTTTTTTTAGGTTTCCGGGTAAATTTACGGTTAAACGCCTCGCAGCCAGTTAACTCACAGACCATAGCTAATAGCCCACAGAATATAATAAAAGTTTTGAATCTCATTTAATCATCTCCTGCCCCGTTCCTCTATTACAGATTGCCAACGGGATCCCGTCCGCTATTTAAAATCTATTAAGCGGGAAAATTGTTTTTCGTTAATTATCCTTACCCCTAATTTTTTAGCTTTTTCGTACTTAGACCCCGGATTTTCTCCGGTTACCAGAAAATCAGTATTTTTACTCACGCTTGAAGAAGGGTTACCTCCGAGTTTACGTACTAAATCCTCAACTTCGCTACGAGCATAATTTTTAAGCTCTCCGGTAAAAACTATACTTTTATCTGTCAAGGGCGTGGCTCTTAACTTTAAGGCGTCCTCTTTAAAATTTATCCCTTCTTCTTTTAGCCCCTCAATTATTTTTTTGGTACTCTCTTGAGAAAAATAATCCGCAATTGACTCGGCCATAACCATGCCCACTTCGTAAATTTTATCCAAATCTTTAATCCCAGCTTTAATTAAATTATCCAGAATCTTAAATTCTTTAGCTAATACATACCCTGCCTTTTCTCCCACATGCCTTATACCTAAAGCATAAATTAGGCGGGATAACGCAGAAGACTTACTTTTTTCTATCGCAGCAAGTAAATTATTAATCTTTCTTTCTTTAAATAATTCCAATCTCTCTAAATCTTCTTTCTTAAGTCTATAAATATCGGCAAAATTCCTTACTAGTTTTAATTTAACCAATTGAGCTACTACTGATTCACCCATCCCCTCAATATCCATCGCGCTACGAGAAGCAAAATGTAAGAGGCTGCGCTCAAGTTGCGCCGGACAAGAAGGATTTATACAGCGGTAAGCAACATCTTCCTCTTTCTCTCTAACTACTTTACCAGAGCAGACCGGACAAGTTAATGGTATTTTAAAACTACTTTTCCCTCTATCCTCTACCACCTTAACCACTTTAGGGATAACTTCTCCTGCCCGCTCAATTAAAACCCGGTCTCCAACCTTAATCCCTAAACGCTTAATCTCATCAAAATTGTGCAAGGTGGCATTGCGGATAATTACGCCGGCGCACTCTACGGGTTCAAGTTCAACAGTAGGTGTAATTACTCCAGTCCGGCCCACATTAATATTTATTTTTAAGACTTCAGTAGTAGCTTGCTGAGCGGGGAATTTATAGGCAACTGCCCAGCGCGGACTCTTCATTGTAAAACCTAATTTCTCTTCCTGAGCAATATCATTTACCTTAACCACCACTCCATCCATATCATAAGTCAAACCATGCCTCTTCTTCTCCCAAGCCTTACAATATTCCAGCACCTCATCCAAGTTCTGATAGATCCTAGAGTGCATATTTGTCCGTACTCCCCACTCTTTTAACTGACTAAGAAATTCCCCATGGGTTGAAACATTTAAGCCACGAGCTTCTCCCAGAGAATGGGCGAAAAAACTAAGCCTTCTCTTAGCTACAATCCCGGAATCTAATAATTTCAAGGAACCGCTGGCAGCATTACGGGGATTAGCAAATAATACCTCTTTAGCTTTCTCTCTTTCTTTATTGAACCGCTGGAAATCCTCTCTATCCATATAGACTTCTCCGCGGATCTCAATAAACTCAGGGATATTTTTGCCTAAGAGAACCAAAGGTATGGCCCGGATAGTTTTGATATTCCGGGTAACATCCTCTCCGGTTAAGCCGTCTCCCCTGGTCGCGGCAACAATAAGTTTTCCTTTTTTATAAATCAGGTTTGCGCTTACGCCGTCAATCTTTAATTCCGCCACATATTCTATTTTCTGATCTCCTAAACCTTTGCGCACCCGCTGGCCCCACTCTTTTAATCCTTTAAAAGAATAGGTATTATCCAAAGAGAGCATTTTTTCTTTATGCCTGACGGTCTTAAAACCATCTAATATCCCACCGCTCACGCGCACAGTCGGAGAATGCAAGGAGCGAAATTGCGGGTATTTATCCTCCAGCTCTTTAAGCTGGCGCATTAAATCATCATATTCTTTATCGGAAATTTTAGGTTGAGCCAAAACATAATAAAGATAGTCTTGCCTGCGGATTTTATCTCTAAGAGAATCTATTTTTAACTTTATATCAGGCATCAGAATTTTACTTCGAAATCCTTAAATTCTCCGGTTGCCGGAAGCCAGTTAACATCTGCGCCCTGGATATAGCGGCTAAAAGTTTGATCTAACTGAAGGAGTAATGCTTCTAATGCTTCCTGATTAGCCTCAGCTAGAACCTCGACCCTTCCGTCAGCTAAATTCTTTACCCACCCGCAAACACCTAATTCTATGGCAATCCGTTCAGAGGAATAGCGAAACCCTATTCCCTGAACCCGACCCGAATAATAAACATGGACTTGATGTTTCATAGGATGGTCGGGGCGACAGGATTTGAACCTGTGACCTCTTGGTCCCGAACCAAGCGCTCTAGCCAAGCTGAGCCACGCCCCGTGATTTACTATCTCTTAGTAGTCGGTAAATCATCCCGAGCCTTCTTAGAACTTAACTTATAAAGCGAGGGATAAATTTACTTTAACCATAGAAATTAGTATAACAGAAATTGTTTTGGTTGGCAATAATTAGAAGTTAACATAACTAAAATTAGCTTCTTTTGGCAAGAATATCGAATTCAATATTGACTTTATCCGCTGGACCCTTAAAACCTAGGGTAGTATTTTTAAACGTATGGGGAATAATGTATACGCTGAACAAATTAGATTTTTTATCGGCGATGGTTAAGCTTATGCCATCTACAGCAATTGAACCTTTAGTTAAACAATATTTAAGAAAGTTGGCAGGAATAGCAATTTCGAAAGCCAAATTACCTTTAATATAATTTTTCCTACGGATTACTCCTAGACAGTCAGTATGGCCTAAAACAAAATGCCCAGAGATTCTATCCCCTACTTTCAGGCTACGCTCAAGATTAACTTTATCTTGAGGCTTTAAACTGCCGAGGTTAGTTATATTAAGCGTTTCCGGCATAGCTTGGAAAGCAAAATAATCTTTCTTTAGCGCGACTACAGTAAGACAGACGCCATTTACCGAAATACTATCGCCTATTCTGACATCCTCTAGAGTCTTCCTAGCCTTAATTTCAATTAAAGTAACCAAGCCCCGCCGGGAAACACTCCTTATTTCGCCTAATTCTTCAACTATTCCGGAAAACATATTATCTTATATATCCTTCAATTAGGAAATCTTCGCCCAACTGTTTAATCTTGATATCCCTTATTTTAATCGCCTTATCTATACGGCTGATACCCCTTCCCATCACCGAGCTAACTGCTTCTTTACCACCAATGATCTTGGGGCTAATAAAAAAGATTATCTTATCCACTAACCCCTCATCAAAAAGTGAACCAATTAATGTCCCGCCACCCTCAACCAAAATATTTGTTATTTCCATCTGGGCTAATTTTCTCATCATATCCTTTAAATTTACCTGTCCGGCTCTCTCCTTAACCTCTAAAATCTGGGCTTTTTGAGCCAGTATTTTGCGGTTTTCTGTCTCCTGTCCCGGTCGGGCGCTTAAAGTCGCTAGGATAACCTTAGCCTTGCGTGAGAATATATTAGCAGCCTGAGAAGTACTTAACTGGCTATCTACAATTACCTTAACCGGATGTTTCTTGGAAAACCAAGTATCCAGGCGGGGATTGTCCCTAAGAACTGTATTTACTCCGACCATAATCGCGTCAAATTCCTGACGCATCCGATGGGCCAAGCCACGCGACTTATCCGAAGTTATCCATTTAGAATCTCCGGTTCTGGTGGCGATACGGCCATCTAAAGATTCGGCTATTTTTACAGTTACAAAAGGCATCCTAGTGGTGATATATTTAATAAAGGCTTGGTTTATTCTCCTTAATTCATCCTCCAAAAAGCCTACCTTTACTTTTACTTTGTGCTGCTTCAGTATTTTAATCCCCTTGCCATTATTTAAAGGGTTGGGATCAATCATTCCGATAATTACTTCTTTGAC
>JAPLLQ010000131.1:7372-9044 GCA_026387485.1 Candidatus Omnitrophota bacterium
TACATAAAGAGTAGCTCCTTTAGCCCTATCTCCGGCTTCATCCAAAGCCATAATTTCCGCATGGGCCAAGCCTGCCTTTTCATGAAATCCCTTAGTAATAACTTTGCCATTCTTTACTACCAATGCGCCGACTAGAGGATTGGGTGAAGTTTTACCTTCTCCTTTTAAGGCCAGCCTTAAAGCTAACTTCATAAAATATTCATCGCTTCTTTTCATTTCAAACTCTCTTTTACTGCTTTTAACTTCTCTACTAATTCATATGGCACTTTCATCGAACCGATTCTCACTTCAGGCTTTGCAGATCCATGGCAATCCGAACCTCCGGTAACTAATAAATTATGTTTTTTAGCTATACCCAGGTATAAATTAATCATTCCCTGAGAGTGTTCAGGATAATAAACTTCCAAACCCATAAGCCCGGAATCTATAAACTCAAAGATTAACTCGTCATTGTGTAGGCTATAAGGATGGGCTAGAACTGGTATTCCTCCTGCGTCACGGATAAATTTTATCGCTTCTTGGGGGGTAAACTTAAAACCTAAAACATAGGCTGGGGATTTATCTCCGATATATTTCTGAAAAGCCTCAAATGTGGAATTTACAAAACCTTCTTTGGCTAATGCCCGGGCAAGATGCAACCTGCCTACAGTCCCGGAAGTGGCAATATCAAAGACACTCTTAGGGTCTAAATCTATCCCCATCCCTTTTAATTTAGCAGTCATTTTGTGAATCCGCTCTATACGTAACTGCCTTAATGACTCTAATTTTTTAAGGAAAGCTGGATTGGTATAATCAACCAGATAACCTAATATATGTACTTCTTGAGCCCGATATGCCGCGCTTAACTCTATACCAGGCAATATCTCAATCTCTTCTTCTTTAGCTATATCTATTAAGGACAGAATACCCCCTACTGTATCATGATCAACTACACTTATAGCGGATAACCCGGCCTTTAAGCTCCTTTTAATCAATCCCTCGGGAGTATAGGTTCCATCGGAAAATACGGTATGCAAATGCAGGTCGGCGAACTTCACTTATTCTTCTCTAATTTTATTTTATCCAGTATAGCATTAACAAACTTGCCTGAGTCAATGCCGGAGAAACGCTTGGCGAGCTCAACTGCCTCATTAATAGAAACCTTAGGGGGAATATCCGCTCGATGCAATAGTTCAAAACAACCAATACGCATGACATTCCTATCTACCACAGCCATACGTTCAAGTTGCCAGTTAGTAGCATATTGGCAGATTTTCTGGTCAATTGAATTAATATTTTCGGCAACTCCCTTAACCAGCGCCGAAGCAAACTCTTTGAGGTCATTATCAATATTATCTTCCGCTTGATGCGACCAGAAATTCTCCAGGACACTCTCAGGCTTATCGCCGGTAATATCCAATTGATAAAGAATCTGCAAGGCAAATTCGCGGGCCTGAGTACGTTTGCGCATTTATTTTATCTTCTCTAGTAGATTAACCATCTCAATCGCCGAGAGCGCTGCATCGCGTCCTTTATTTCCGTCTTTTGTGCCAGCGCGTTCTATTGCCTGTTCAATTGTATCAGCGGTAATAATTCCGAAAATAGCCGGAACGCCGGTTTCCTGAGAGACCTTAGCTATACCCTTAGTTACTTCAGAAGCAATATAATCAAAATGCGGGGTTGCTCCGCGGAT
>JAPLLQ010000126.1:0-4376 GCA_026387485.1 Candidatus Omnitrophota bacterium
CAAACCAAAAAAACCGGGCTTACCTTTGCTCCGGAAGCAGGAAGCGAAAGATTACGTAATATTTTAGCCAAGGATTTCAACAGTGAAGAATTTTTTCAGTCTCTGCGAGAGGCGTATTCGTCAGGCTACCAGCATGTAAAACTCTATTTTATGATCGGTTTACCAAAAGAGGAGAAAGAAGATTTGGATGCGATCGTTGCCTTTGCTTTAAGGGTTTCACAGTTAAGAAAGGATCTGGGTAAGCCGGCAGCAGGGGTGAATATCAGTATAAATACTTTAATTCCTAAGCCACATACGCCTTTACAGTGGCTAGGAATGGCGGATTTAGAAGAGATAAGAGAGAAACAGGATTATTTAAGGGAGAAAATAAAGAGGCATAAAAGGTTGAATCTTAATTTTCATAACCGCTCAATGAGTTTTTTGGAAGGTATACTCAGCCGGGGAGATAGAAGGTTAAGTAAAGTTATCTTAGCTGCTTTTAAATCTCAGGCAAAATTTGACGCTTGGAGCCCTTCATTTGATTTCCAGAAATGGCTTAAGGCGTTTAGCGATAGCGGTATTGACCCAAATGATTACTCAAGGGAAAAAAAACAAGATGAAATACTGGCTTGGGATTTTCTAGAAGTAGGCATAACTAAAGAAACGCTGCTTTGCGAATTTAACAAAACTATTGCTATAGAATAAGATAAGTTGTATAATCTGTATTAATTATAAAATAAAAAACGGGTAAATGGAGGCTTAAAAAATGAAAAAGAGCGAAAGAATTTCTCTCTCTTCCAAGGGCCTAAGATATAAACTAAAGATATCGTTTTACCTGATGTCTATCCTACCATTACTTGTCTGTATATACCTGGTCTCGCAGTATATCCTGCCGCATGTAGGGCTTAAATTAGATATAGTTGCTTCGATCGCGGTAAGTATTTTCATCGCCGTAGTCGGTTTTCTGGTATTAAAAGAGGTATTTGACCGTATACTTTCTATCAGCACCCGGGCTAAAATGATTGCTGCCGGAGACCTGAATCATCAGTTGGATATATCCGAAAATGACGAAGTAGGTGATTTAGGCGAGGCCTTGAATAAACTTACCCAGCGCATCCGCGGTAATATGGATGAGCTCAAAACATATGGCGAGAGGACTACTGAGATTAACCTGGGGATTCAGAAACGGGTGATTGTGCTCTCTAGCCTCTTGCAGATCAGCTCATTGATTTCCGAGACTGCGAAATTAGAGGATATACTTAAGCTTACCGTTGAGAAATCACGCCTGCTCGCCAATTCAGATACCGCCTATCTTTTATTTAGGAATGAGGCTCAAGAAACTTTCTCGATGCACGCTGCTGACGGTTTAGGTGCCAAGGATTTATTAGAGGTCAAGATAGGGCCGACAAAAGACGTATTTTATAAAATTATCCATGCTGATAAGGCGCTTAAATTGGATAGAGAAAGTTCTTTGCCTGGAGAACTAGCTTATTTTATCCGGGAAGACCTTAAGCTGAAGAATACTTTAGCTTTGCCGGTATATTTGCGCGGCAGGATAGTAGCAATATTAGGCATCGGTAATACCCGGGAAAATTTCTTATATAGCAAAGAAGATATAGAGCTCCTGGATATATTTGCTAAGCAGATGGCTATTGCGATAGAGAATGATTTGCTTACGCATAGCGTTAAGAAATTAGAGATAAAAGATTCACTAACCGGTCTGTATAATGAAGCTTTCATGCGTAGCCGCCTACAAGAAGAGATTAAAAGAGCGATTGTTTACCAGCGGCCCTGCGCGTTCATCCTTATAGATATTGATCACTTTAAAAAGTATAACCAGAATTTTGGTTCTTTGCAAAGTGAAGCAGTAATCAAAAAAATCGCTACTTTGATTAAAGACTCGGTGAGCGAGATTGACCGGGTGGGTAGGATTGGCGATGATGAATTCGCAGTAATATTGCCGGAGAGGAATAAGCGTCAGGCCCAGGAGATAGCCGAAGGTATCCGTAAAAAGATCGAGTTCAGTTATAGCGAAGAGGCAGACCAGGCGAAGAAGATTACTATAAGCGCAGGGGTAAGCGAAAATCCGCTTGATGGCATAAGTGCGGAGGAATTAACCGTAAAAGCAAAAGAATTAGTGCAGATTGCTAAAAATCAGGGCCGTAACCATGTAGTCAGCTTTAAGGAAAATTAAATATGCCGTTAAGAAGGATTCTTAATAAGCAATTAGGTGAGTTGCTCATTGAGCGCGGGGTAATTAATGAGCACCAGCTGGAAAAGGCTTTAGCAGTACAGAGGGATAAGGGTGGTCTAATCGGAGAGCTTTTAGTGGAATTAGGTTTTGCCAGAGAGGAAGATATTGCTCAATCCTTGACTGCCCAGTACGGTTTTCCTTATCTACCCTTAAGCAATTATGATGTTAATCCTGAAATTATTAATATCGTTCCTGGTCGGGTTGCCCGGCAATACCTGCTTGTGCCTATCGATAAGATAGGGAGTAATCTGACTTTGGCTATGTCTAATCCCCTCAATGTGCAGGCTATTGAAGACATAGAGCTACTTTCTGGATGCAGTGTCCAGACCTTCGTCTCTACTTCTTCGGATATTAAAAGGGCGATTGAGAAATATTATAAGGATAAGGAATAAACGGAAGTGTAAAGTGTAATGTGTAAGGTGGCAAACTTTAGACTTTTAACTTTACGCTTTACACTTATTTTATTATGGTATCCCTAAAAGACCGCCTGACTGAAATCTTAATCAATAATAAACTTCTCACCCAAGAACAGCTTGAGCAGGCGATTCTAGCTCAGACTAAAAAAGGCGGGAGGCTTAGCGATATTATTGTAGGTTTAAAGTTTATTAAGGAGAATGAACTAGTCTCTACTTTAAGTGAAGGCTTAGGCCTGCCTCTTATTGACTTAAAGCGTTTTAAGATTGATCCTGAAATCGTAAAAATCATCCCTCTTGATATAGCCCGTCATTATCAGATTATCCCGGTTTCTAAAATGGGAGATACGATTACTCTTGCTATGGCTGACCCTTTAAATGTATTTGCTATTGACCATGTCCGGGCCCTAACCGGCTATAAGATAAACCCAATTATTTCCAGTAGCCAGGATATTATACAGACTATTGACCTTACTTATCCGGATGCCACTAAGGGCATTATCGAGGATTTAGTGAAAGAGATGTCTGCTTCTTCCCTAGAATTAATCAGGGAAGAAAAAGAAGTTTTGCCTTCGGATCAGGAATTAGACCGGATCAGCCGTCAGGCACCGGTAATCCAAGTTACCAATATGATACTTGAAGATGGGGTAAATAAGAAATCTTCAGATATTCTTATTGAGCCGTTCAGTAAGAGATTAAGGGTGCGTTTCCGCATTGATGGCGTATTAGAAGAAGAGAAGTCTCCTCCGAAAAACATCCACGCCTCTATTGTTTCCCGAGTCAAGATTATGTCAGATTTAAACATTGCCGAACACCGTCTTCCGCAAGACGGCCGTTTTAAAATTAAACTTTCCGGCAAAGAGGTGGATTTCCGCGTTTCTATCTTACCTTCCAGCTTCGGCGAAAAAGTCGCCATACGCATATTGGATAAATCCCAAGCCACGCTTAACCTGGAAAAGTTAGGGTTTAGCAAGGATACGGTAGAGGCTTTGGAAAAAGTAGCTAAATTACCGCATGGAATGATGCTTGTCTGCGGGCCGACGGGAAGCGGTTACTGTCGAAGACCCGATAGAATTTCAACTGGAAGGGATTAATCAGGTTACTTCGCGTCCTGAGATAGGCTTAACCTTTGCTGTAGCCTTGCGTTCTATCTTAAGGCAGGACCCCAATATTATTATGATCGGCGAAATACGCGATTATGAAACTGTAGATATCGCGATAAAAAGCGCTTTAACCGGCCATCTGGTTTTATCAACCTTGCACACCACGACAGCTCCCGGAGCGATTGTGCGCTTAGTTAATATGGGGGTTGAACCCTATTTGATTAATTCTTCCTTAGTCTGCGTTGTTTCCCAGCGCCTAGTGCGAAAAATTTGTTCTTACTGTAGAGAGGAATATGTGGTAAAAAAAGAGGTATTTGATAGTTTAAAATTAGACCCCGGGGTTTTTAAAAACCCGAAATTTTTCCGGGGTAAAGGATGCCCGCATTGTTTTAATACCGGTTATAGCGGCAGAACCGGGATTGCTGAAGTCCTCTTGCTCACCGCCCCTATACGAGAACTGATTTTGTCGCGTGCCCAAGAACATTTCATAAAGCAGCAGGCACGCAAAGAAGGGATGAAAACCTTAAGGGAAGACGGCCTGCTTCAGGTATTAAATGGCTTAACTACACTAGAGGAAGTATTGCGCGTTACTTCGCCGGACGAATAATGCAGACACTCAAAGAGAAA
>JAPLLQ010000126.1:4392-7151 GCA_026387485.1 Candidatus Omnitrophota bacterium
GAGAAAATAATCGAAATACTCATAAAAGACGGGCATCTGAATAAAGAACAGCTGGAGAGGGCCCTGAACCTGCAGAAAGAGAAAGGTATTCCTTTAAGAAGGGTACTTGTAGAAGAGAGGATAATTGAAGATGATACACTCTTATCTTTGCTTTCCAAGCAGCTCTATATACCCACCTTACATCTGGCCAAGTATAAATTTGATCCTTTAATTATCAATCTGATTCCGGAGCGGATGGCCCGACTCTATAATTCCATACCCATCTCCCGTTTTGGTAATACTATTACCGTAGCGATGTCCGATCCTTTAAATATATTTGCCCTTGATGATTTAAGGACACTGACCGGATGTAATATTGATACGGTCCTAAGCCCCGATGAGGAGGTATTCCGGGCAATCGAGGTTCAGTATCATTTAGATTCGCAAGATATGCAGAGTGTTTTAGATGAAGCCTCCTCCCAGCAATATGATTCTGATAAGAGCGAAGTTGAATTAGTCAGGCAGGAAGAGATTGAGCTTTCCAGCGCTCTGGAGGAGAGTGGGAAGGCTCCAATCGTTAAACTGGTAGAGCTGATGTTGAACCAGGCCTTAAAGAAAAGGGCTTCAGATATACATATTGAGCCGGAGATTGATTGTTTACGTATACGCTACCGTATTGACGGCTCTCTGCATGATATATTTAAAATTCCCAAGAGTAAACAGAACGCGATTCTTGCCCGTATAAAAATTATTTCTAACTTGGATATTACTGAGAACCGTATTCCTCAGGATGGCCGGTTCAAAGTAAAATTTGAAGGCAAGGAAGTCGATTTTCGCGTTTCGGATTTACCGACGACCTTTGGCCAGAAATTTGTCCTGCGCGCGCTGGATAAAGCCAATCTTTCCATAGGCCTGGAAAAGTTAGGTTTTTCCGAACAGCCGGAGCGGATCTTTAAGGAAGCCATTGTCAAGCCTTTCGGTATGATTCTGGTAACTGGTCCAACCGGTTCTGGAAAATCCACGACTTTATATTCAGTTTTGAATCAGTTAAATATACCGGAGAAAAATATTATTACTATAGAGGATCCGGTTGAATATCAGGTTGAAGGGATTACTCAGGTTCAAGTTAAGCCTGATATTGGTCTAGATTTTGCTTCGGGACTACGCTCTTTGTTAAGGCAAAGTCCGGATGTAATAATGATCGGTGAGATACGCGATCCGGAGACTGCGGATATTGCGATTAAGGCCGCGCTTACCGGGCAACTTGTGCTTTCAACGCTACATACTAATGACGCTATATCCAGTATTACCCGTTTAATCGATATGGGTGTAGAGCCGTTTTTAGTTGCTTCAAGCGTAATTATGTTTTGCGCTCAGCGATTGGCCCGTAAAATCTGCCTCAAGTGCCGTAAGCCTATTGAAGTGCCACAGGATTTTTTGGATAAGATAGGTTTTAAGGGTAAAGCCAATTTTTATACTGCTATAGGCTGTAAATATTGCAATAATACCGGTTTCTATGGTAGAATAGCTATATTAGAAGCGGTGATGGTCGACGATAATATCCGGGATATGATTATCGAGAAAAGGCCGCTGGAGGAGATTAAGAAATACGCCCAAAATCAGGGGATGCAAACCTTAAGGGATGACGCTTATTTAAAGACCAAGCAGGAATTAACTACTTTGGATGAGGCGATAAGGATTACTACTGAGGAGTAATTGATGATAAGGAATAACAGGATTCTGATTATCTGTGCTGATAATGATATCTCTAGATTCCTGAGAGAGCAGCTGATGGTTGAGGCAGGATATTCAGTTGCTTTTGAGTCAGAAGCTAAAGAGGGCTTGGAGGCTTTGCGTAAGAATGGTTTCGATTTGATAATTACTATGCCCCAGATGTCTAACTCAGGTTCTTTGGATTTTATTAAAGAGTTAAAACGGATTGAGCCGGATTGTGTAATCATCGCCCTACTCGAAGAATATAAACACGAAATGGTCGAGTATTTGTTTGGTTTAGGGATTTATGATTTTGTGGTTAAACCGATTAACCTGGAGAAGTTATTATTTCTGATCAAGAAAGGCATAGACTTGCATAATTTAATTCTGGTTAACCGGAAATCATCCCAGGGCTTAAAAGAGACTAATGTTTCATTGGGAAAACAGAATACTCTTTTAGCCAAAAGAATAGAAGAGTCTACGCGTAACCTGACCCGGCTTTATGAGGATTTGCGTACTACTTATATGCGTACGATAAAAGTTTTAGCCCAGGCAATAGATGCCCGTGATCATTACACGCACAGTCATTCTGAAAATGTGGCTAAATACGCTACGGTTATTGCTACTGAAATGGAGCTTCCAGCTAAGGAGATTGAAATAATCCGGCAGGCCTGCGAGTTGCATGATTTAGGTAAGATCGGAGTAGAGGATAGTATTTTAACTAAGCCATCCAGCTTAACTGGTGATGAGTGGCAGCAGATTCGCAAGCATCCGGCTATAGGCGCGCAGATTCTAGAACCGTTGACTTTTTTAAAAGAAGTGATAGATTTAATCAGACAGCATCATGAGCATTATGACGGAACCGGTTATCCTGAAGGAAGAAAAGGCGAGGATATTATTTTAGGTGCGCGTATAATTCATATTGCTGATGCTTATGAAGCAATGGTCTCTGCGCGTTCCTATCGCAAGATTCCACTTACTAAGGAAGCAGCAATTACTGAGATTAAGAAAAATAGCGGTACCCAATTTGACCCGAAAGTAGTTGAGGTATTCTTAAGGGTCGCGGA
>JAPLLQ010000026.1 GCA_026387485.1 Candidatus Omnitrophota bacterium
CAAAAATTAATATCTTTGGGGTTATTAGTAACCTTAGTCTTGGCCCCAAATAACTCCAAAGCCTTCTTTACGCTATGAATATTTCCCATGCCATAGTCAATAATCGCAATCATCTTAATCAATAACACCTTTAGTTGAAGGAATACCTTTTCTGCGCGGGTCAATCTGCGTAGCTTGATCCAAAGCAATCCCCAGCGCCTTAAAGATAGGCTCTAGATTAGTATGTAAATCCGGATTTATGCTGGTAAGGCGAATATCTAAATTCATACCTAATCTCTTCGCCAAGGCCTCAAAAAAATGATTGGCATATTCAAGAGAGTAACCGCTCGCGTCTTCTATGGCTAATTGACAATTACGCTCTAGCGTTATCCCTTTAAAGAATCCCCGACCGCTTAAATCCACTACCACATTAGCTACCACATCCTCCATAGGTACAGAAATAGAACCGAACCTGCGGATACCTTTTTTATCTCCCAGGGCCTTTTTAAAAACATCTCCCAAGACAATACCGATATCCTCATTAGTGTGATGGATATCTACTTTAAGATCACCTCTAGCAGTAATTTGTAAATCAAATAAACCATGGAAGGCAAATAATTCCAGCATATGATCTAAGATCCCGATACCGGTATCAATTTTGCTATCGCCCTGGCCTTCAATAAGCAATTTAACTGAAATCTCTGTCTCTTTAGTCTTTCTTTTTAGCGCAGCTATCCTTTTTTTCATTTTTTGCCTTTCCCCTACATACTACCTACTAACTACTACCTACTTTTTTTAACTCTGCTAAAATCTTACTTTTAATGATTCTAAATGTTTACTTAGGCCCTCAATGCCGGCGATCTTCTCTAATGGCTCTTTTACTTTCTCAAGGGCTTTCTTAGAATAACTGATAATGTGATTAGACTTTAAAAAATCAGATACTGAGAGGCCTGAGAAGAATCTGGCAGTGCCGCCAGTCGGTAAAACATGGCTTGGCCCGGCAACATCATCACCTATTGCTGTCGGACTGTAGGGGCCCAAAAATACAGCTCCGGCATTCCTTATACCTTTAAGTAAACGATTGGGATTCTGAACCAAGATCTCCAGGTGCTCAGGGGCAATTTTATTACTGATCTCAACTGCCTGATCCAGGTTCTTGGTTAAAATAATAAAACCATTCTGGTCGCCTAACTTAGATTTAACTTCTCTGGCTAGGCCCTTGGAATTAGTAATCAATACCGCTAAACCCTTAGCATGCTCTGCTTGGGCCTGTAAATCAGCAATAATAAATCTAGGGTCGCTAAAACGGTTGGCAATAACAACTAACTCGGTTGGCCCGGCAATCATATCAATATCCACTTGGCCAAAAACCTGCCTCTTGGCTTCGCTAACATAGATATTCCCCGGTCCGACAATTTTATCTACGCAAGGGATAGTCTTGGTTCCATACGCTAGAGCGGCAATAGCCTGAGCTCCGCCAACCCGATAGATTGCATCTACCTTCAAAAGGTCAGCTACCACCAGGATATGAGGATTAATATATCCGTTTTTATCTGGAGGACTGGTTAAAAATATCCTTTTTACCCCGGCTAATTTTGCCGGGAGCACAGTCATATAAACAGTGGAAACTAAAGGTGCGGTTCCTGCCGGGATATATATGCCTACCCGATCTAGGCCGGTATAGTTTTCTCCTAATACCACGCCATCACCATCTTTAATCCGCCAAGACTTTCTTAAGGTCTTGCGGTAAAAACGGTTTACATTCTCAATAATTATTTTTAGGCTGGGGACGAAATTCGGGCTGATATTTTGATAGGCACCGCTAATTTCAATTTCCGAGACCTTTAATTGCTTAGAGGATAATTTTACCCGGTCAAATTTCTTAGTATATTTTATTAAAGCATCATCTCCGAAGACACGCACATCCTCAAGGATCTTGCTTACTTTTTCGGTAATCCGGGCACTGCGTAAAGAGCCGCGGTTATAAATCTTCTCTAAATTTTTACTATTGAAACGAATGATTTTCATATGTCTTTAATTATCCTTTTTAGTTCGTTAAAGGCCTTGGGGAATTCTTCCGGCTTAGTTCCTCCGGACTGGGCAAAATCCGGTCTTCCGCCTCCTGAGCCGCCGATAATCGGGGCAATCTGACGAATTAATACCTGCGCATTCAAACCTTTAGATAATAAATCCTGAGTAACTGCAATAACCAAATACGCCTTCTTGTGCTCATTATCCTGCGAACCCAAAGCAATCACCCCTTGATTTAAATTCTCATTTACCTTATCCACCAGAAGCCGCAAAGCATTCATATCTAAACCAGCCTCAAACGAAGAGACTACATTTATGCCATTTATTTTTATCCCCTTATCTATAATCCTTGGTATTACATCCCGCAGGCTCTTATTTACTTCTAAGCTGCGTTTCTTTTCTTGTTCCTTCAATTCCTTCAGCTTATCCCTTTTCTTAGATTCTTCGATAGCTTTTTCTTGCTCATCTTTAATAAACTGCTCAGCAAAACCGCCAGTTGTGCCTTCAATCCTCCTTATGCCGCTAGCCACTGATCCCTCGCTGATTATTTTTATCAGGCCGATTTTACTGATATTATCCAGATGCGTACCACCGCATAACTCTTTAGAGATATCTCCGATACTTACCACGCGCACATTTTCCCTATATTTCTCCTCAAAAAATGCCAAAGCCCCGGCTTTCTTTGCTTCTTTTAAAGACATCTCTTTACAGTTTACTACCTGACTTTTAGAAATATAGCTGTTAGCTACCTCCTCAACCTGGGAGATCTCTTCTTCAGATAAACCTTTAAAATGCGTAAAATCAAAACGGAACCTATCTTCAGCCACCAGCGAACCCTGCTGCTGGACATGCGTTCCCAAAACTTTTCTTAGAGCTGCCTGCAAGATGTGCGTAGCTGTGTGATTACGGGCAATATTCAATCTGCGCTTAGTATCTATCCCGGCAGTTACCTTATCCCCTTCTTTAAAAGTACCGGAAACAACCTTACCAATATGTAAAATAACATTATCGATTTTCTGCGTATCTAAAACCTTAAAAACATTCTTTCCGCTTACCAATTTTCCGGCATCTCCGACCTGGCCCCCAGATTCCGCGTAAAACGGAGTCTGGTCTAAAATAATTTCACCGTCTTTTAGAATAGCCAGGACTCTAGCTTCTAGAGAATTTTCTTGATAACCGACAAACTTGCTATCTTTGACTTTGATATCCAGGCCCTTGGCGCTGAATACATCGCCTTTCATCGCGCTTTGCGCACGGGAACGTTCTTTTTGCTCTCTTAATTCTCTTTCAAAAACACTCTGGGTAAATTTTATATTCCTTTTTTCTAGCCAAATCTTAGTTAGTTCTAAAGGGATCCCATAAGTATCATAAAGTTGAAAAACTATTTTTCCCGCCAGCTCCTCATCCTGATTATGCAGTAATTTTACGAATTTTTCCTGAAATAATGAATCGCTGGAGTTTAAAGTATCAATAAAAGTTTTTTCCTCTTTTAAAATTATTCCGGCAATTGCCTCCTGTTGGGCCATTAAATCCGGATAAGGCTGTTTCATAATTTCCGCCACAATAGGGACCAATTTATTTAAAAACGGCTGCTTAATCCCTAATTCCCTTAAATGCAGAATTGCTTTACGGATAATCTTACGAACAATATAACCCCGAGACTCATTAGAAGGCATAATCCCATCATAGATGGAAAATACTACCGAGCGAATATGATCAGCAATGGCATAATTTAATTCTCTATTGCCTAAAGCCTTTAGCCTGCAGCCTGCAGCAATTTCTTTCACTATCGGATGAAACAAATCTGTTTCAAAATTGTTAAGTTTTCCTTCTGTCACCGCAGCCAGCCTCTCCAAGCCCATCCCGGTATCAATATTTTTATTCGGTAACGGTTCTAAGCTTCCATCTTCTTTACGGTTATACTGGGTAAAGACTAAATTCCAGACTTCTACAAACCTTCCACAACTACAAGCTGGCGTACAATCATTCTTAGCGCAGCCGATGCTACTCCCAAAATCATAGAATATTTCAGAGCATGGGCCGCATGGTCCATTCGGGCCTTTAGACTTAGCCTCTGAAGGCCAAAAGTTTTCTTTATCCCCTAACTTTACAATTCTTTCAACTGGAATACCAACTTCATTCTTCCATATCCCATAGGCCTCGTGGTCATCCTTATAGACTGAAACCCAAAGTTTCTCAGGGTCAATTTTTAATTCTTGGGTTAAAAATTCCCAGGCCCAGCTGATTGCTTCTTCCTTAAAATAATCACCAAAGGAGAAATTTCCCAACATCTCAAAAAACGTATGGTGTGCGCGCTAGTTTTTCCAACTTTTTCTAAATCATCGGTACGCAGGCAGCGCTGGGCTGTAGCTGCCCGTTTAAACCCAGAATCAAAGCCTAAAAATTCTTTTTTAAACTGGTTCATTCCGGCAGGAGTGAACAAAACCGTAGGGTCATCTTTAGGCAGAAGCGAATCACTCTCTACTATTTTATGTTTTTTAGATTTAAAGAAATTCAGGAATTTTTCTCTTAATATGTCGGCTTGCATAATTTATTAACCGTTTCTAAAACTAGGTCCGCAGAAAACCCGCGGCGTATCAGGTAGGAATAAACCCGCCTTTTAGCGCAGATAGGTTCTACTTTTTTTAATTTACTTAACCTCTCCCCAGCGATTCTAGCTACAATTTTATCTTCAGGATAATCTTTTTTTACCTCAAAGATCTGATCTTCAATAATTTTTTTATCAATCCCTTTTTGCCTTAACTCCTCCTGAATCCTTCTTAGGCCTAAAGGCCGCTTGAGGCGCGAATTCACCCAAGCTTTGGCAAATACCGAATCATCAATGAAATTTTTATCTTTTAAAAAACAGATTGTCTCCCGGATTACCTCTTCGGAAAACTTCTTCTGCCTTAAACGTAAAGCTATTTCCTCCTCGCTACGCAGACGAAACTTAAGCAGCAGAAAAGCATACTCCCTAGCAGCCAGCGGGTTATTCAGCCTGACTAAACTTTTTACGCACCTCTTTTTCAATATCTTCCTGAAGCTTTGGATTTTCCTTTAAAAATTTTATTGCCGCATCCCTACCCTGGCCTAATTTTTTATCCTCAAATGACAACCAGGTTCCGGACTTTGTAATTACCTCTAAATTCACCGCAGCATCAATTACCGCCCCGGTTTTTGCGATACCTTCATTATGTAAAATATCAAATTCTGCTTCGCGGAAGGGTGGAGCAACTTTATTTTTTACTACACGCACGCGCACATGGCCGCCGATAACCTTATCAGCTTCTTTTAAAGTAGCGATTCTACGCACATCCAGCCTTACCGAACAATAGAATTTAAGCGCCCGGCCGCCAGGAGTAGTTTCAGGAGAACCAAACATCACCCCGATTTTTTCCCTTAGCTGGTTAATAAAAATTACACAGGTCCGCGACTTAGAGATTGCCGCAGTCAATTTCCTTAATGCCTGGGACATTAAACGGGCCTGTAAACCCATATGTGAATCACCCATCTCGCCTTCTATCTCAGCCCGAGGAGTAAGCGCGGCTACTGAATCAATAACCACTAGATCCACGGCATTGGAACGGACTAATGTCTCAGTAATCTCCAATGCCTGCTCTCCGGTATCCGGTTGAGAGATCAGAAGCTCATCTAAATTAACCCCGATTACCTTGGCATAGGTAGAATCAAAAGCATGTTCAGCGTCAATAAAAGCCGCTACCCCGCCTTTTTTCTGAATTTCTCTAATAGCAGTTAATGTAAGCGTGGTCTTTCCGGATGCTTCAGGCCCGAATATCTCTACTACTCTGCCACGTGGGAGGCCGCCAACACCCAAAGCAATATCCAGGGTCAGCGCACCAGTAGAGATAGTATCCACATTAGCTTTAGTGTGGGCGCCTAATTTCATAATTGAGCCCTTGCCAAACTGTTTCTCAATCTGGGATAAAGCTAGCTCTAAGGCTTTATTGCGATCTGAAATATTCTGCGTTTCTTCCTTTTTATCTTTAGTGACCATAATTACCTCCAATTTATGATTTTAGAACTGATATTATAACCCACCAATACCTCCATGTCAACAGATTCATAGCAGTTTTATCGGCTGCCTTGTCTTGTTTCTCGCAGGGACGCTCGTTTGCCCCAGCGTGGCAAACTTCGCTCGAGTTTCGGCCTCGCTCTGCCGGACTCATCTTTTAGCTGGGCAACCCTGCCCGCTCGGCCTGCAAACGCCCTGCTCTGAAACAAGCCAAGTCATCCGCTAAAAGTAAGCTAGTTATCATCTATAAATGACTCTGGCAAGGTTCGAGCTCATTGTTCATTTACGGGTGACTTGGGGATGTGGCTCGCAGCCGCAAATTTGCGGCGAAAGACACTCCCCAAGGCAGGACCCGTAAAGAATAAAAGAGCGAGAAAATTAGCATGGTCATTTAAAGATACCAATTTCCCTCCTTTCTACCTTTAATAGACGCTAAAGTAAGCAAAATCTAACTAGTAATATTGCAGGGTTGACAATAAGCCTAAAATATGTTAAATTTATGCATTATGGAAGAGACCACAAAATTAAAACAAGAGCTGGATCGCACTAAGACTGAGTTGGGAATTCTTTATGAGATCTCCAATGCTATGCGTACGACTTTAAGGTTGGATGAAATCCTCTACATCATTCTTACCGGAGTCACCGCCCATATCGGCTTAGGCTTTAACCGGGCCCTGCTTTTTCTGATTAATGAAAAGGATGGAATTATTGAAGGTAAAATGGGGATCGGACCTGAATCCGGCGAAGAAGCCGGAAGAATCTGTTGAGGGCAAAAAAATGGACTTAGAAGACCTAATTAGCGCCTATAAGAGCTCGGATAACTCAAGCAATGGATTTGAATCCGCTTTCATCCGGCAAGTCCAGAACATCAAAGTTCCCTTAAAGAATAATACTGAAAACCTTTTGTCTGCAGTAGCTTTAGAAGGAATGCCTTTGCATTTAACCCACGAAACAATCCAGAATTATAAAAATGCAACTATTGTTCAAGTATTAAAAAGCGAAGAACTGGTTTTAATACCCTTAAAAGCTAAAGATAAAATTAACGGGATCATTGTCGCGGATAACTTCATCACTAAAGAACCAATTACCAAAGATGACCTGCGTATGCTGACGATGTTAGCTAACCAGGCAGGCCTGGCTATAGAAAATTCCCAGCTTTACGAAAAAACCGTAATGCAGGCTAACCTTGATTCCCTAACTGAACTTTGGAACCATGGCTACTTCCAGTATCTCCTGCAATCTGAGCTAGAAAAATCAAGGATAATAAAACTTCCTTTAAGCCTGATTATGCTGGATATTGACTATTTTAAAATTTACAATGACACTCTAGGCCATCAGAGCGGAGATAAAGTATTAAAAAGCCTCGCCCTCTTAATCAAGAACCAATCGCGTAAAATGGATTTTGTCTGCCGCTATGGGGGAGAGGAATTTGCAGCCATCCTACCGCAGACCGATAAAAAAGAAGCCTTTTTAATTGCTGAGCACTTAAGGCAGGATATCGAAAAACATATTTTCGCCAACGAAGAAATATTTCCCAATAAGAAACTAACGGTGAGCTTAGGTATATCTACCTTTCCTCAAGATGGGTTATTGCCTGCGGAATTAATTACTGCTGCGGATAAAAACCTCTACCAAGCCAAACATAAAGGCAAAAATATTACCTGCTGTTAAACTGCTTCTGCCACAGCCGTAGCTTCCCTATTTTTTTCTTTAGCAAACTTAACTGAAACAATCTTAGACACCCCGGACTGCTCCATAGTAATCCCGTACATTACATTAGCGTTAATGATAGTCTTTTTATTATGGGTGATCACGATAAACTGGGAACTTTGGGCAAATTCCTGCAGCACACGGGAAAACCTATCTACATTTGCCTCATCAAGCGCGGCATCAATTTCATCCAAGATACAAAACGGCGAGGGTTTTACTTTAAATATCGCGAAAATAAGCGCTATTGCTGACAGTGACTTTTCACCTCCGGAAAGCAGTAAGACATTCTGCAGTTTCTTACCCGGAGGCCGGCAGATAATCTCTATCCCGGATTCTAAGGGGTCCTGCTCATCAACTAAATATACCTGAGCGTCTCCACCGTTAAAGAGCAGGCGAAAATAATTACGGAACTCCCCCCGGACCTTCTCAAAGGTCTCCATAAACATCTGTTTGGTAGTCCGGTTAATTTTAAGGATTGCCTGATGCAAGATTTCTTTAGCGTTAGCTAAATCTGTCTGCTGTTGGATTAAGAAATCATAACGCTTCTTTAATTCATCATACTCCTCAATGGCAACCAAGTTAACCGTGCCATAGGAATCTAATCTTTCTTTAAGCTTAACTATCTCTTCAGCTAACCTAGCGGCATCAACAGTCTCAAGGACATTCTCTATTGCCTCTAAATCAACTTTGTAAGCCGCCAGCATCCTTTCTTTCATACTGCTATATTTATAATCAATATCCTTATCCTGCATCTGTAATTCGTATAATCTGTTCTTTAATTTATCCAATTCATCCCGATCCGTCTCGATTTTTAAAGTTACATCCCCTGAGCCTTGGGAAACTTCAAGATAACGAGCTTCAGCCTCTTTTAAAGAACCAGTTTTTTCTTCTATTAAGCCCTTAAGGCCAATGCTGCTATTTTCGCAATACATTATCCTTATCCTGGTCGTAAGTAGCTTCTAATATCCTAAGCGTAGCTTCATCGGAGATTATCCGTTTATTTAGAGCCTCTAGTTCGGTCTTAGTCTGAGTAATATTGACCAAGAGCTCTTCGCGGGATTTACTATTCAAAGAGATACTATCTTCCTCTTTTAATATCGAATCTTCGGCCAGCCGATGCGCATTATTTGATTCTAACAACACATCCTGCTTAGCCTTAATATTCGCCTCTAAAACGCCAAGCTCCTTCTGGGTATCCGCTAAATCTAAGACAATGATATCCTCTTCCTCCTTAATCTTATTAAACTGTGAAAAAATAGTCGCGTAAGATGTCTCTTTATTTGCCAGGTTAATCTCTTGAGCGCGTAAAGTTTGAGCTAACTCTAAAATTGTTTTATTTAACTCTTCTATTCTTACTTCTTTAGCCTGTTTTGTAGATCTTAATGCATTCAGGTCCGCTTCTAACTTAGCTATCTTCTCATCAATCTTAGTAGTGTCTAATTCTATCGGCTTAGCCTCTCCGCATAGCTTAAAACTTGCCGGCTCAAAATAAGCCTTATCATCGTCATTAAGGCTACTTGATTCGCTTACCTTAATCACTAAACCGCTTACCTTTTCTACGGGAAGCTTATCTAGATAGATAAGCGCGTTCATTGTCTCGCTAATATCAGCATATTTACTTTTTAATTCCTCTAAAAATTCTTTGTGTGATTCTAAAGTGAAACGCTGCTTCTCTAAATCCGCGATATTCTTGTTCATTTCATTTAAAGAGAGGCTTTCTCTTTCAAGGTTAAGCTTAACTGTAGAAATTTTTTGGTTTAATTTCTCAACTATTCTCTTTGCCTCCTCTACTTCCTGGACAATCGACTTTAAGCTCACTTCGGTTATGGCTTTTTCTTCGTAAACCTTGGCTTTTTCTATCTCCAGCCTCTTCTTACGGGCGAGAAAAACCTGCAGCTGGGAATTAAAATCCCCGATTTCATTCTTGGTATTGGCGATTTGCGAAACTAGCTCAAAAATCTGTTTCTTCAGGCTAGCGATATTGTTAAGCGAACTTTTTATATTTAGGGCTAAAATACTGATCCGGGATTCAGCCCCAGCTAAATCTTTTGACTTAATCTCTATATTGCCTTTTAACTGGCCAAACTCCTGCTTGACCTTACTGAATTTCTCCTCGTCAATAATCAGTTTCTCCTTAAGCTGGACTACTTGCTCATTCAAATATTTTTGACTGGCTTCTAATTCTAAAATCCTTTCCCGGTTAAAGTTAACCCGCTCGTTATTTCTAACTACCTGATTCTCCAAACTCATTAATTCATTCTTCACCGCCATTAAGGCATCTTCTAAGGTTTTTAACTCCGCGTTGCGCCCGGAGATTTTTGCTTCTTCCTGACGGATAATCCCTAAAAGCTCCTCTTCGCGTAATTGCAATTCTTTTAGCTGGGCAATAATTTCATCTTTGCCTTTTAGGAGTTCATTTTTTTGCAGGATGGCCTGAGCAATTTCATTTTTCTTTAACTCCTCAAACACCTGCTGATACTTGCGAGCCTTATTAGCCTGGCGCTCAAGGCTTCCAATCTGCCGTTTTACCTCTGTAATAATATCATTTACCCGCAGGAGATTTTGATCAGTCTCCTCTAACTTCCTGGTCGTCTCTCTTTTTTGGGCTTTATATTTAGTGATACCCGATGCCTCATCAAAAACTAAGCGCCTATCCTCAGGCCGTGAACTTAAAACCAGATCAATCTTACCCTGAGCAATAATTGAATAACTTTCCGCGCCAATACCGGTACCTAATAATAAATCCAAAATATCCTTTAAGCGGACCTGATTTTTATTTAAGAGGTATTCGCTCTCTCCGGAGCGGAATAACCTGCGAGTAATCGCTACTTCATCATGGTCAAAATTAAAAAATCTGGTCTTATTATCAAAAGCTAAAGTAACCTCAGCCATACCCAGAGGCTCTTTATTATCGGTTCCGTTAAAGATAACATCGAGCATCTCTGACCCGCGCAGAGATTTAGCCGACTGTTCCCCCAGGACCCAACGGATCGAATCAAAGATATTTGATTTACCGCAGCCGTTTGGGCCGACTACCGCAGTAATCCCCGGCTCAAAATGTAAAGTTGTTTTTTCGCAGAATGATTTGAAACCAACTAGCTCTAATTTTTTAAAATACATGTTTTTAATCCCCCTAGTGTGGTCGCGACTGATTATCTAGCCAAGTGTCGATTTTATCTTTTTTAAAACGCCACTGGCCAACCAGTTTTAAGGCCGGAATTTTATTATGCTTAACCCAGTCATAAATAGTCCGGCGGGTTACTTTCAGGTAATCCGCCAGGTCTTCAATTGTCATTAAACCGCTATTAAACATATTTTCTCCAAAAAAAGGTATAGTTGTATTATAAAGATAATATTATTTTTGTCAAGGAAAATCTTAACATTCTTTAACATTTATTGATAAAAGTGATTGTTATAATGCTAAATGATGCATAATATACTAGGACCGTTTCCTTATAAACTATTACTTAACAAGGGGTTACAATGGAAGTGTCCCTCATGTTGAATTATTCGCTAAATAGGTCCAAAGTGAGGTAATCTTGAATGGGATTGCGCAGATTATTATAGAAATGATAACTACTCCAAGGATAATCTTTAATACTATTGACTAAGCCGGATCTAATCGGATTATTATGTACGTACTCAAGACATTTAACTATATAAAGATCACTATCTATAACTTTGCTTTTAAACCTTCCCTGCCAGACATATCCAGAGTAATTATGTTTTTTCCTGAATTTAACACTAAAAGATAAAATTATTGCCTGCATTATCTTTGAAATACTCTTGCCATTAGTCGCGCGGATCACTAAATGCACATGGTTATCCATTAAGACTAACCCGTAAAGTTTAAAACCGAACCTTAATTTAAATTTACTTAATGACTCAAGAAATATTTTCTTATCTTCTACCGAACCTAAAACATCCTGCCTATTATTACCTCTTATAGAAATATGGTAGACTGCGTCACAAAAATATATCCTTCCTTCCCTAGCCATATCTCTCGCCTCCTACTATAATAGACGAAAGACAATACAAAATCTAACGCAAATGGGGACACTTCCCTCAGAACTTAAATACTACCAATTGGTTAAAAGGAAACGGTCCTATTGTTTCTGGAGGGTTATTTACGCAGGACTTCTTTGAATTTTTTGGTTAAGGCAGGCACGATTTGAAATAAATCACCGACGATTCCGTAGGTTGCTACTTTAAAGATCGGGGCTTCCGGGTCTTTGTTAATCGCAACGATAATTTTTGAGGACTGCATCCCTACTAGATGCTGGATTTGTCCGGATATACCGCAGGCAATATATATTTTAGGGGCAACTGTCCGGCCGGTTTGGCCTACCTGATGGGAATAAGGCATCCAACCGCTATCTACTGCTGCCCGCGATGAACCGACTGCCGCGCCTAAAACGTGAGCGAGTTCCTCTAAAATCTTAAAATTTTCATGTCCGCTCATACCCCTACCGCCAGAAACAATAATATCTGCTTCGGCTAAATTCACCAAAGACTCAACCTCTTCTACTATATCCAAGATTTTAGTCCGGGAAAAATAAAATGAACTATCAAAATTTTCCCTGATAATCTTACCTTTACGCTTCTTATCCGGCTCCATCGGCTGAAAAACTTTATGCCTGACCGTAGCCATCTGGGGCCGGTAATTAGGCGAGATGATCGTAGCCATAATATTTCCGCCGAATGCCGGACGGGTCTGCAGTAAGATTTTTTTAGATAAATCAATATCCAATCCGGTGCAATCCGCGGTTAACCCCGCCTTAATATTAATCGCTACCCGGGAGATCAGCGAGCGGCCGATAGCCGAAGCCCCACATAATAAAATCTCCGGTTTATATTTTTTGACTAATTCAACAATAATATTGGTATAAGGCTCATCCTGAAAATTGGCAAGTTCTGCAGCTTCGACTAGATAAATATTATCCGCGCCCTGCCAGATGATTTCATCGAGCTGATCCGCCATATTATTTCCGATTAAAACACCGCTGACCGGACAATCAAGCTTCCTGGCTAATTCCTGAGCCTTGCCTAAAAGTTCATAGGATATTGACTGGACCTTGCCGTTTTTCTGCTCAATAATTACCCAGATACCTTTATAATCTTTAATGTCCGCAAGTTCGCACTTTAGCGGTTCTTTTTCAATCAATATAGCTTCGAATTTACAGGCATCTCTACAGACGCCGCAGAGCGTACATTTATTTAGATCAATTACCGCCTTCTTGTCCATAATCCGGATA
>JAPLLQ010000110.1 GCA_026387485.1 Candidatus Omnitrophota bacterium
ATAAAAAAGAGTCTCATAGGTTTTCTGATTTTATTTGGCATGGCTATCTATTCTTCTGCTTATGCCGAAGTAACTAGGGAAGGAATAACAGATCCAGAAGTAAGGGTAGGAGTTGATAAGGCGACTAACCAAGTTAAAAACGTGCAGATGGGTCGGCACGGTAATTTTTTAACCCCTAATGAAATTAGTAGAGATTTTGGTAAAGGAACAGGCAATGTAACCCTTACACAATTCCAGCAGTCCCTTGCCCGAAATCCTCTTCAATTTACTCCGAGTGCAGTTAAAGTAAATAATGCAAACGGGAACTTAGAGTCCATGCTTAACTATATGGATCAAGCTAAGCAGTATATGGCTAATCGTAATATGACCTTTACCCCTCCTAAAACTATAAATTTTGGGGATAATGGGGCCGGCAGTTATTCGAATGAGGATACCTGGAATATTAATACAGCAGGAGGATCAGATTTCGGGAACATAATTATTTCCAAAACGATCCAAACTTCATTGTGTCAAAATTATCCCAATCTCGGTTATCAAGCCACCGAGGCATTCTCACGTTATTTTCTTTACGATCTTACGGGAAGGGCTCCGAATCAACCGAATTCTACGTATAATAAAAATTTAAACAACTATTCGGGTAGTGACATTCAGCAGGGGTATGCTGATTACAATGCAGGTAAAATTACAAAAGCGCAATTGGATAAAATTATGTCTAATACAAAAAATAATAACGAGGCTTTAACTCAGGCAATGCTTGATATTAACAATTCAAGTTTTGTTTGGGACGCTTTGCAAAGACTACAGAATACCTATAATCCTGATGGACAAGAAATTAGGGATAGTTTTCTTAAAGCAAACCCACAGAATACAAGTCAAATTCAAAAAGCCTTTGATGATCGCGGTGTATAATTAGATAATTTAAATTTAACCTTAACCTAGCAGGAATCACTCGTCTTTTACATATCTAAGACATCCGAGAAACTAAAAATCGCCTGACTTCCTCTGCTCCGGGCGGTTTCTTATTAAGAGTGTAGCAATAAACGAGATAGGTCAAAAAGTTAATAAATTATGATTTATCCTAAGAATAGCAAAGAAAACGTTTTCTTAATATGGGTCCGGCCTACTTGAATTTATATAAATAATAATGTAAACTAAATTATAAATAGGAGGGAGTTTCAGTGGTCAGAATGTCAAAAATAAAAAAGAGTCTCATAGGTTTTCTGATTTTATTTGGCGCGGTAGCCTGTTCTTGTGCTTATGCTGAAAACGTAGGGGTGAAGGTGGGAGTTGACAAAGTGACTAATCAAGTCACAAGTGTACAGATTGGTGATCATGGTAGAATATTAACCCGTAATGAAATCAGCAGTATGTTTGGCAATGGCACAGGCCCGGTAAGCCTTTCGCAATTCAAACAATCCGCTAACAATTTTAATAGTAATTATGATCTGAAGGCGAAGGGATTAGGGGTGGGTTTAGGAAGTGGCGTAACACAAGCAACTGCAGATAAGATGCTTGATTATATGGATCAGGGCGCCCAATATATGGCAGATAATAACCTGTCTTTTACTCCTCCTGCGACTATAGATCTCGGGCCAAACGGAGCCGGTAGTTATAGTGATGAAGATAGCTGGCATATTTCAAATACTTCTGGCGATACTTTTAAGGAAGCAATTGTCAACAAAACGATCCAAAGTACATTGCGCACTAATTATCCCGATCTCGGTTATACCGCTAATGAGGCATTTTCGCGCTATTTTACCTATGACTGTCTGAATATGAAGAATAATATGAGTAATTATATTTATAACAAAAACTTAGAAAGCTATACGGGTAATGACATTAAACAGGGGTATGATGATTTTAATGCAGGTAAAATTACACAAACGGAATTGAATAATATTATCAATAATACGATGAATAATAATGCCGCTCTAAGCCAGTCGATGTTTGATGCTGGCAATGCAAATACTGCTTTTGACGCATTGAAAAATTTAGCAAATGTTTCTAATCCTAATGGATACCAGATTAAAGATGCCTTTATTAAAACAGATCCACAGCATACAGATCGAATTAATGGATCTTTTAATGAACACGGTGTATAAATTGACAATTAAAATTTTAACCTAGCAGAAACTACCCGCCTTATACATAATTTAATACAATTTAAGGGATATAGGTCAGAGTGAATTTTGTTGATATTTCGGATAGGCAACGTATAATAAGTAACTGTTACCCAATAGATAGATTTATATTCTATACTAGATAGGGCAATCATTGACTATATTCACAAAGAAAAGCGTCAAAAAGCGGTCCAGAAATAGAAAGGATTATTGCGCTTGCTTTTTAAAAGTAGATAGTTAGTATTTTAAGATAGGAGCAGGGTATGTCAAAAAGTAGGAATACGAATAAGTTTTTTATCTGGCGCGGGGCAATAGGCGTAATCATCCTTGCTCCGGCTGTTTTACTCGGGTTTTTCCGCTATTTTACAGTTGCTAAAAATATTTATTGGTGGCTGATCTCTGATATTGCCGGGTGGTTATTTTTTAGCTGCGGGATTGCTTTGCGGCTATGGGGCGCACTTTACGTAGGGGGCCGTAAGGACGATTGTTTAGTAACAGAGGGGCCTTATTCAATTTGCCGCAATCCTATTTATCTGGGGTCTTTTTGTTTGATGTTATCAGTGGGATTCTTTTTAAAGAGTATAATCATTTTATCAGCCATAGTTATTATGTTTGTTATCTATGCTTTAGGAACAATCGCTGCGGAAGAAAAATTCCTCTCGCAAAGATTCCAGGAAAGCTATAAGCAGTATTGCGCCAGGACGCCGCGCCTTCTCCCGCGTTTCAAAAATTTTAATTCACCGGAAAAAATAGAGGTGAACCTAAAGGCATTTTCTAAAGAAGTAAAAAAAACAATTGGTTGGGTATTTCTTCCGATTTTTACTGCAATCTTGGCATTTATTTATGCTACAAAATAGTTGAATTAGTTTATCTTCGCGC
>JAPLLQ010000152.1 GCA_026387485.1 Candidatus Omnitrophota bacterium
GCGTGACAATTGCGGGATGGCGATGCTGTTCGAGCGACTCTGCGCTAGAGCGCGAGGCGCGAGTTCAGCAGCCACCGAAATGCGAAAGATCATTGGCGTTAAAAAATCGTGCTGAGCGAGAAAATTGCCGGGTTCATTTAAAACTCGGCAGAGACTAAAACATAAGTAGAGAAAATTGTGGACAAAATCCATAAATTATGTAAAATATCTTAAACTATCCGCAAAAGGAAGAGAACCGGTGAAGATAACTGATAAAGAAGTAAAATACTATCTAAATAAAAACGGCGAATTTGTCATTGAGAATTATAACTTTGCCAAGCCCTTTGCTAACTTCTTCCCCGGTATTGCCGGAAAATATGGAATCCCGATGTGGACCTTTTATGTCAACCGCGGCCAATGCATCTCTAGCTTCGGGGTAAAAGATAAAGACCATTCAATACTAGAATTCTTTCCGGCAAATAAAGCCTGGCAATTCGTATCAACCTTGGGTTTTCGCACTTTTATAAAACTAACCAGCGTCAAAAAAACTTTTTTTTATGAACCTTTTCATAATGGCTTCACCAACCTCGGCTTTAATCTTATTAATAGAATCTACATCAACTCATCTGACCTTTCTCTAGAAGAAGAAAATCTTACTCTCGGGATAAAGGTAAAAGTAGAATATTTCAATATCCCTAATGATAACTATGCCGGCTTAGCTAGAATTGTAACTATCCAAAACCTTGAACCTTCCCAAAAGAAAATTCAGCTATTAGACGGCCTGCCTCAGATTGTTCCTTACGGCACCAGTAACCTTTTCTTAAAGAAACTCGGCCGCACCATTGAAGCCTGGATGAACGTAGAAAATTTAAAAAACCGGGTGCCCTTCTATAAACTGGCAGTTGACCCGGTTGACCGCCCGGAAGTAACCCATATAAAGGAAGGAAACTTTTATTTAGGATTTTACCACACCCAAGATAAACCGAAGATCATCACACCGATCATTAATCCAGATTACATATTCGGAGCGGAAAAGTGATAAATTTAAGCCTCCTCAAACTCAAACAGTTAATAGCAGGACGCCGGCGGCTTTTCTAAATTTGGATTTTAAATTAGGGGCAAAAGAAGAGAAAGTATTTTATTCTGTAATCGGCAATATGCGCGACCTTAAAACTTTAAATAACACTATCCCTAAGATTACAGCATCTGGATATTTAGCTAGGAAGAAGGAGGAAAATAGGAATATTATACGCGAATTACAATCCGATATAGATACACACAGCAGCAGAAAAGAATTTGACCTCTATGCCAAACAAACTTATCTGGATAATATAATCCGCGGCGGCTACCCTATTACGTTCAAATCAAACACCTCTTCTACTGTCTTTTACCTATATTCGCGCAAACACGGCGACTTAGAAAGGGATTATAATAAATTCCAGCTCCAGCCGGTATATTTATCCCAAGGCAACGGTAATTACCGGGATATGAACCAGAATCAAAGGTCGGATATCTGGTTTAACCCGGATATCGCGGATGAGAGTATAATTAATTTCTTAAGCCTGATCCAGACTGACGGCTTCAATCCTCTGGTAATTAAAGGCGCTAATTTTACCCTTACCGACGAAGGGCAATTCCGCAAGAGCCTAAAGAATATTGCCGAAGAAAAATATACTGAAAAGATCATGGATTACCTAAAAAAACCCTTTACTCCCGGAGAGATAATCTTTTTTATTGAAGAGAATAAAATCAGATTAAAAGTTTCTTATGACGAATTCTTAAATATCCTGCTTGGCTCCTCCCTCAAACATCAGGAAGCTGAACACGGGGAAGGGTTTTGGACTGACCACTGGACTTACAATCTTGACCTTTTAGAAAATTTTTTGGGGATATATCCAGAGAAATTAAAAGAGATTGCTTTTGAGAAGAGAGTATTTACTTTTTACGATAATACCGAAATTGTCAAGCCCAGAAAGGAAAAATATATCCTTAAAGACGAGCTGATAAAACAACTGCATTCCATTGCGCCAGATGGCTCGAAAAGGGAACTGATCAGAAAAAGATCCAGCCAGCCGCATTTAGTCAGGACTCAATACGGTTTGGGGGAAATATACCAAACCACGCTTTTTAATAAACTACTCTGTTTATTAGCTAATAAATTAGCCTCTTTAGACCCTTTTGGGATTGGCATTGAAATGGAAGCGAACAAACCCAATTGGTTTGATGCCTTGAACGGACTGCCTGCGCTTTTTGGCTCATCCTTATGTGAAACCTTTGAGTTAAAAAGATTAATCCTTTCTCTAAGGTATATCCTGGATAATTATGAACAAGATAAAATAAAAGTAACCGAGGAGATTTATAAATTCTTAAATAACCTAAACAATTTAATTAAAGATTGCCGTAACGCTTCCTCTGGGGATAGGGATTATAAGTACTGGAATGATAGCTACGCGCTAAAGGAAGATTACCGGCTTAAGACTAAATTAGGCTTAAGCGGGAATGAATTAGAAGTTGAGGTTTCTGACTTAAGCGCTATCTTTGAAAATGCATTAGAAAAAGTAAGCTCCGGAATCGCTAAAGCATTGGATAAAGAAAAAAATATCTTCCCCAGCTACTTCTTCTATAAAGTAACTGAGCATCAGGTTATAAAAGATAACTTTATCCGTCCCATAAAGTTTAAACAGGTAAAGCTGCCTCTATTTTTAGAAGGCCAGATGCATGCTTTGCGGCTATCCGAAAACATCCAAGAGGCTGCTTTATTGCATAAAGCCACCCGAAAGAGCGCGCTTTTTGATAAAGAACTTAAGATGTATAAAGTAACTGCTCCGCTTAAGAGCATGCCTGAAGAGATCGGAAGATGCCGCGTATTCGCTGGAGTATAAATATATTCTGGAGCTTTTAAAAAGCGGATTATACGAAGAGTTTTATCAGGATTTTAAAAATGTGCTCATACCTTTCCAGAAACCCGAAAGGTACGGCCGTAGCATTTTAGAAAATTCCTCGTTCCTGGTCAGCAGCGCCTTTAACGATAAGAAACTTCATGGAAACGGCTTTGTTGCCCGGCTTTCCGGCTCTACCGCAGAGTTCCTGGAGATTTGGCTAATAATGAACTTAGGGCTAGAGCCATTCTTCTTAAACTCAAACAATGAACTAAGCCTGCGTTTTGCGCCGATACTTTCCGGCTGGCTTTTTGACCAAAAAGGGATTTATAGTTTCAAATTCCTAAAGACAATCAATGTAATTTATCACAACTTAAAAAGAAAGAATACATTTGGAAAAAATCCGGCAGTAATTAAAAAAATATTATTTAATGATAAAAATAACCTGGTAGTAGAGCTGACCGGCAACACCATCCCCGCTCCCGTTGCCGAACAGATAAGATCCCGCCAAATCAACAAAATTGATATATATTTGGGATAATTTTTTAGGAAAGATCCCTCGTTTAATCACTAGTCTTTTCTTCGAAAAGTACTAGGTAAGCTCGGGATTAATTCGCACATTGACTTATGTTCACTACCGTTCCATAAGTCAAGTGCTCATTAAAACCTGTGGCGGTAATAAGCGCGGATGATGTGCTGTGTATCTAAAGTAAGCATGCTGCCGCCATAGGGATCTAAATTCATATTACCTATAGCGCTAGAGTTTCCTTCTCCGTATTGAAGAATAATTTCGTCTTCTTTGGAAGGCAAATACCTGAATTCAGCATAAAAGTTATTATGGCCTACAGGTTCTGTGATGCCAGCTACTAACCGGTCAACATCCTGGCAACGTGAGTATATATATTTAAGCAACATACCAAATTTTGGAATAGGCATATAAGTTATCTCAAGGCCCACGTGGTTCATATTATCTGAGCTTAAACTTGCGGCTTGGAATTCGTTACGCGTATAATCTAAGTAGATATCCATATTTTCTAAAGGCGAAACCCTTAACCCCATTTTGAAAATATTATAAAACTCATAAGGCGCTTGAGGAAAATTATTTTGGTCATAGAGATACGGATTGACAGCACGGTAAGCATTATCATTTTGATAATAAACAGCACTTAAGTCAGTATCGTTTCTTAAGACATTACGCGGGAAATTATCATAACCTAAAGAATAATCATTGGTACGTTCATAAATACCGTCTAAACTTAACCAATCAAAGAAATCATAGTTTAAGCCAAATGATCCTGTTTTTGTTGTGGGGTCACTGCCATCCTTAACTGCGCTGTTTAACCAAAAATCACCGGTGTTGCCATCATAAACAAATGGGTCAATACCGCCTATTGTTTTAGGTAGTTTTTGATAAATACCTAACAGTTTAGCAGTTAATTTATCTGTAACTCTTACCGAAAGCTCATCACGCACGACATTTTCAATAAATTTTCCGTTTACATTATGCACATTGCGTATATCAAAAAGATTATAGAATCTATCATCTAGGAATGTCTCAAAGCGAAAACCCAAAGTATTCCTCCCTACATCAATACCATCACCAATGCGCGTAGCATTAAGCTCACCCCATCTAACTGCATCTGCAGGTTTAGTTAAACCAGCATAATAATACTCCATAGGCCGACGGAAATGAATATGCCTGCTCCAGCCAGTATCTTGGCGGGTATTGTGAAAGTTAGATAAGGATGCGTCAAACCCTTTATCCATGCGGCTAAGATAAAATTTGCTTTTCAAAAGATAGTTTTCTTCTTTATCCATAGTAATCTCATCATAACCGTATTTTAAATCCATAATACTCTTCTGTGGATAGCGCGATATAAAAGCAAAATAATAAGCATTTCCGCGGGATTGAGTTTCATAATCAGAGTTGTTCATATCGTAAAAAGATTTAGAAGTTAAAACTTCTACCTGTGCCTTCATGCCATCAATAACTTCATAACCTAAATCTACGCCGCCGACAAAGTTTTCACTATCTAACTTTTGCGGATTAGTTTTAAATCCTGTACGTGTAGTAAATGTGCCCCCTAACATAAAGCTCTCCGTAAAAAAATGTTTTAAGCGGCTTGCAGAGATAACATTGTCTACTGCCCCGTAATCCTGCCAAAGATGTTTTGGGGTTGCTACAGTGGCATCAAAAGATGTTTGTTCTTGTGGAGAGAAAGAAAATGAAAAACCTCTTAATGCAGTAAGATATTTACCCGTTCCCACCAGATATGGCGATTGGTTATACCCATTGGGTCATCAGAAGAATAAGCCTGATCTTGATAGCCAAAAGGAAAAGCCCGAAACTTAATCTGGTCATTAGTATAATCTAACCATAACTCACGTAGAGGCTGAAATTCTCGCTGGATTTTCATTGCCGGAATATTAAAACCACTTATAGTTACAGGGCTAGTTTTACCATCTTCTACCTTTAATTCGGGTAACTTTATAGTAGCGCCTGATGCTGAGTAATCATTATGGTTTACTGTATACCCAGTATTAGACCAATAATACAACTGTAATTCAGCTGAATCAGCGCCATTGTTAACTGTAATTTTATTACTTTTTCCTGTAAAACTCCAAGGATCAACTGTAACATTGGTATGAAAATTAAACCCATCCTTGTTTTCTGTATCCACATTTACACTTAGCGAGTCATAAATTCTAGGGTCATACGTATTAAAGCCCCGGTTGAATCCATCATATGACATTGGACGCCAACTTTTAAATTTTTCATTTAAATCAAAGTTAGCTCTTTTCCAGATAAAATCACGGGGAGTAATTCCAAAGCTGAGTTGCGTTTCTCCGGTTATTTTTAACGGGCCAACCTTTAATCCCCTATCTACCTTTTCTTCCTTTGGTATTAAATCCGGGTAACCATAAAGATAAGCAGCCCCGGATTTGCTTTGTCTAAGCTTATCCATTTCCTGATTCATTGCCTGCTCTTTAGTAAATTTAGGAGTGGAGACCGTATTAACGGCTTCTAGACTTAAAGAAGGATTTGATTCTTCGGCTAACACTAAGGGATTAATACGACTATCTTCTAATATAGAGTGCCGGAATATCTTATCCACATACCCTTTAGCCTTTTTATTATCCGGATCAGCGAGTAATGCCTTATTAAATTCTGAAAGGGCATCCTCGTACTTACCGAGATTATATAAAGTAACACCTAACTCACATAAATACTCTGTAGCCGGTGGTGAAGCATAAGAAATATTGAGGGTTAAAAATAGAAAAAAAGGCAACCACAAAAGGATTGCCCCAATTGGTAATTTCTTTTTCATAATTGTTTTTTATTATATATGAATTTTTAGGCTTGTCAACGGAATTTTTAAAAAAGGCTGGGCTTTAATTAACGTTTTGAGGGATGGCGACCAAGTCAATCTTAAGTGAGTGCATAAAAGTAATTAAAAATAATCTACCCTTGTGGATAGCGCAAATACTCCCTTTAATTTTACAGAAAAATCTTTCTTTCTGTTCTCTTGTATTATGCTCTTTTAAGACGTAAAGATGCGGCAGGGGCCTATCCATCTTTTCATCTGCAACTTCTTTAATCATACAGATAAAATGCCGACGGATAATACTGCGCACCCCTTGTTTATCGGTAATCTCGGAGCTGGCAATTACCCTTCGCTTTCTGTCGCTGGAAGTCAAATTCTTAAAAAGTAAGTCGCGCATTTTCCCTCTCTTTTTTAACCGGGTTGCCTTTAAAAAATTAGTTCTCCTTTTCTTTACGGCAACCCGGCTCTTTATCTTTAATCCCCAACTTGTGGCTGGTGGGGAACATTTAATACTTTTAAAAACTACTTAAAAAGAACCTAAAAAAAAATTCTAAGTTCATTATAGTATAACATTCAAAATTATAGCCTTTCAAGGCTATAACGGCTTAAAAAGAAAGCGGTTTCAAAGAGATTCTAACTAAATAAACTAAGTTTTTTTGAAGCTGAGTCGAGGCTCTTTTCCTTGAAAGAACCTCTTTAGGTTAGATTTGTGGCGCAGGATTACGAATAAAGCAAGCAGGATACTGACTAAAATTAGAACCTTGGATTGCCTGAACAAAAACATATAAATTGGCAGGCTTAGGCCGCTTATGACCGAAGCAACCGAAACAAACCTTAAGATTAGAAAAAATAAGAACCAGGTCAGGATTAAAAAACCAAGGACTATATTTAACCCGGATATCCTCATTCCCAATCCTATTAAAACGCCAAAGGTTGTAGCTACTCCCTTGCCTCCTTTAAAGTTAAGAAATACCGTCCAATTGTGGCCGCAGATACAGCACAACCCTATGATAATACGTAAGTTTTGCTCCTGAATAAGGTTAGACTGTTTAACTAAAAAATCACCTAAAAATACTACTGCCAGCAGGCCTTTAAAAATATCGAGTACTAAAACAGTAATTCCCAGCCCCCTGCCTAAAAGCCGCATAGCATTGGTTGCTCCCACATTACCCGAGCCAAATTTACGGATATCTACTCCTTTAAAAACCCGGCCAAAAACATAAGCAGTAGGGATAGATCCGATTAAATAACTAGTGACTATTGCGGGAATTATCCAAAGCATACAAAACCTGAAATCCTCTCTTTATATAATCAATACCTGAAACAACCGTAAAAATAACCGCCAATTGCCAGAAAATAAAAGAAAACTTAAACTGTACTAAAACGCTGATAACCGCAGACATCTGAAAAATAGTAGTTAATTTTCCCCAACGAGTAGGGAAAATATTAATACGCTGTTTAACAACATGGATTACAATCGCACCCAGAATGATAATCACATCCCGGCTAATCACAATTAAAATTACCCATAGAGGGAATCTTATCCCTAGATGGCTATCGACACACAAAGAAATAAATGCACTCATCAAAAGTAATTTATCCCCTAAAGGATCAAGTATTAATCCTGCCTTTGACTGCTGTTTTGACTTTCTGGCCATATAGCCGTCAGCAGCGTCAGAAAGAGCGGCGATAATAAAAATTACCAAGGCGACAATCCTTAGATAATCCCGCTCCGGAGTATAATAAACTAAACTGGCGATAAAAAAGGGGACGCTTAAGATACGGAAAGTGGAGATTTTATTGGCAATATTCATGGTTCGACTCGTAGTTCGATTCTACTCACTATTCCCTCGAATATCCCGAGCATCCGTCGAGGGATTTCACTCGCTCATCATTACCCTGAGCAAACGAACACATTCGACTACGCTCAGTGTTCGTCCTGAGCATGTCGAAGGACAAAGTGCGTCGAAGGGTCATTTTATAATCCTTATGCGTTGGGGTGGCCAATAGATAATCATTGCTCCTCCTAAAATATTATCCTTTGGGACAAAACCCCAATAACGGCTATCCTTGGATGAAGCGGAATTATCGCCTAAGACAAAATAACTACCCTCTGGCACAACTATCTTGCGGCCCTCTAAAGCCAGGTCTCCGCGGTTATAATAATAATGTTGGTTAAAGATAGGATCTAATAATGGCTTATCATTAATATAAATAGCCCCATTTTTAATCTCTATTGTCTCACCGGGCAAACCAACTAATCTCTTGATAAAATCTTTCTTCTTATCTTCGGGGTAAATAAATACAATCACATCCCCTCTTCCCGGCTCTCTTAACATCGGCAATCTAAATTTCGTAAAGGGGACCTTGGCACCGTAGATAAATTTATTCACTAAAATTAGATCTCCCTCTAAAAGTGTAGGCCGCATCGAACCAGTGGGTATTTTAAAAGCCTGAACAATAAACGGCCGGATAACGCAGAATGCCAAGAATGCCGCAAAAACAGCCGCCTCAATCCACTCACGAATAACCGATTTCTTTTTAGTAATCTTCTCGTTCCTCGCGCCTTGTATACTCATATTTTCAATACCTCCAAAAATGCCTCTTGTGGAATTTCAACTTTACCGAATTGCTTCAGGCGTTTTTTTCCTTTTTTCTGGCTTTCCCATAACTTACGTTTACGGGTAATATCTCCGCCATAACACTTGGCAGTGACATGCTTACCGACAGAGCGCACCTTATCCGAAGCCAGAATCTGTCCTCCCACTGCTGCCTGTATAGCTACTTCAAATAACTGACGCGGAATAAGCTGCTTAAGCTTAGTTACTAATGCCTGAGCCCGCGAATAAGCTTTTTCTTTGCACATTAATGAAGAAAATGCGTCGCAAACCTGCATATTTAAAAGTATATCCAACTTTACCAGTTTCATAGCCATATAACCTTTAACTTCATAGTCCAGTGAACCATATCCCCGGGTCAATGATTTCATCCGGTCATAAAAATCCACGATAATCTCCGAAAGCGGGATATTAAAGATTAACTTCACCCTGTCCTCGCTTAAATACTCATTAGCTTGAAAAGTCCCTCTTCTGGATTTAGTAAAATCGCACACTGCTTCTATAGAGTCAACCGGAACAATCATCAGCAAACTTACATAAGGTTCCTGGGCTTCTTGAATATCCATAGTAGAGGGAAGTTTTGCCGGAGTATCCACCTCTATGATCTGACCATCCTTTTTTATCACCCGATAAACTACGTTAGGAACAGTTAAAATCAGGTTTAAATCGTATTCTCTCTCCAGCCTCTCCTGGACTATCTCCATATGCAGCAGGCCTAAGAAACCGCAGCGAAAACCCGAACCGAATGACTGTGAATTCTCCGGTTCAAAAACAAAGGAAGCATCAGAGAGTTTTAATTTATCCATTGCATCGCGTAAATCCGTAAAATCCCCCGGATTCACCGGATATATCCCGCAGAAAACCAAGGGCTTAGGCTGGCGATAACCGGAAAAAGCTTCTAAACAAGGATTTTTGGGATCGGTTATAGTGTCGCCAATGATAATTTCTCTTGGCTCCCGGATATTAGCCGTAAAATAACCGACCTCTCCGCAGGTTAAACCATCAACCTTGGCGTATTTTAAGTCTTTGAAATAACTCCTCAATTTTATAGACTGTACCAGAATGCATCATCTTAAGCTGAGTATCAGGCGTAATCTTTCCGTCTACAATTCTAACAAAGACGACAACACCTTTATAAGCATCAAAGCGGCAGTCAAAAACCAGGGCTTTTAGAGGATGCCTCTCTTCACCCTGCGGCGCAGGAATAACTTTAATCACCCTCTCCAAGATATCCTCAACCCCTATTCCTTCTTTGGCTGAAGCCAGTATAATATTTTCTTGCTTAAACCCTAAAACACTGGCAATCTGTTTTTTAACCCGCTCAAGGTCGATTGAAGTTAAATCAATCTTATTAATTACCGGGATAATTTCTAAATTATTATCTATAGCCAAATAATAATTAGCTACGGTCTGGGCCTCAATCCCTTGACCGGCATCCACTAGTAAAACCGCGCCTTCACAGGCAGCCAGAGACTTGGAAACTTCATAAGTAAAATCAACATGCCCCGGAGTATCAATTAAATTTAAAATATACTCTTCTCCATTAGAGGCCTTATAAGAGAGCCGGACCATCGAAGCCTTAATCGTAATCCCCCGCTCCTTCTCCAAATCCATATCATCAAGAAGCTGTGTTCCCTTATGCCGCTTATCAACTGCTCCGGTTACTTCTAATATCCGGTCAGCTAATGTGGATTTACCATGGTCTATATGAGCGATAATTGAAAAATTGCGGATTAAGGATTTATCCATGAATGTAGCCTAATACTTTCTCTGCGACTTCTTCAATAGTGAGGTTGGTTGTATCTATAAATATAGCATCATCTGCTTTTTTAAGCGGCGCGCATTCTCTGGTAGAATCAATAGTATCGCGATTGGATAAGTCTAGACTAACACTCTCTACGGTTATCCCTTGATCTAAGTCCTTTAGCTCTTTATGGCGGCGGTTGACTCTCTCTTTAAAATCCGCATCAATATAAAATTTCTTCTTAGCATCCGGAAAAACTACTGTGCCGATATCCCGACCGTCTAAGACCGCGTTAACCTGATGACCTAATTTTCTCTGCATCTTAAGCATTACCTCTCGAACTGATTTAATCTTAGCAATATCCGAAACAAACTGGGTGATGCGCGGTTGACGGATTTCCAAACTAACATCCCGACTATCCAGTAGGACTTTTAAAGAACTATCAGGGTTATTAATTAAATCGATAGTACTGGCTGAGGCTGCTTCAGTAATTTTCTGAGTATCTTTTATATCTATACCGTTTTCTAAGGCCTTTAAGGTAATTGCCCGATACATTGCTCCGGTATCAATATAAAGAAACCCTAATTTTTTAGCGATTATTTTAGCAACTGTGCTTTTACCAGCACCGGCAGGACCATCTATAGCAATAATCATCCTAAATTTTCTCTTTTACTCTTAGCTGACTTAAGAACCTTCAGTAAGGACGCCTTATCTTTTCTCTGAATCGCCGATTCTATTTTGTTTAACTCGACCTTAAATGACTTAATTGCCTTAAGAATATTTTTACGGTTACTGAAAATTATCTCAAGCCAAATCCGGCTATCAGAAGCAGCAATCCGGGTTACATCCTTAAGCCCTCCGGAAGCAAATTTAAAGTTTTTATTCGGGATACTGTTAATTAAAGAAAAGGCGACTGCGTGCGGCAGGTGGCTGGTAAAGGCTAAAGCTTGATCATGCTCTTTCGGGCTTAAGCTGACTGTTTTAACATTGATTTTATTCCACATAGTCTTGACCTTTCTTAATGCTGTTTCCTGAGTCTTTTTTGTAGGAGTTACTATGCATAAGGAATCCTTAAAAAGTGTGAGGCTGGCATTAGCGATCCCCCGCTTTTCTGAACCAGCCAAAGGGTGAGTACCCACAAAATTAGGAAAAATCCTTTCCAAAGAAGAAACGATCTTTTCTTTAGAGCTTGCCACATCAATAACAATGCAGTTTTTTTTAACCAAAGTGGATATTCTCTTGGCTAAACTGATTATCGTATCAACCCCAGCAGATAAGACCAAAAGATCAGCTCCCTTTACGATATCCAGCGAAAGCGAGCCCTGGTCAATAGCTCCTTTTCCCTTAGCTAATACCAAACTCTGTTTATGCCGGCTTACTCCCACAACTCTACCGGCTAAACCATGCTTTTTAATAGCTAAACCTAAAGAACCACCGATTAAGCCCGTGCCGATAATCGCTACTTTTTTAAATAGTTTCATTATATTTCTTTCCCCAATACTTTTGCTAAAGTTTTCAATTCCCCCATTAAACTGGAAAAATTCTCAGGCACTAATGACTGAGCTCCATCTGAGGTAGCATCTTCGGGAGAAGTATGCACCTCAATAATCAGGCCATCTGCGCCTACGGCAACTGCTGCCTTAGAAAGCGGAGCAACTAACCCCCATTTACCGGCGGCGTGAGAAGGGTCAACGATTACCGGAAGATGAGACAACTGCTTAATCACCGGCACCGCGCTTATGTCCAAGGTATTACGGGTGGAATCCTCAAATGTCCTGATACCCCGTTCACACAATATTACATTAAAATTTCCTCCTGATAGAATGTATTCAGCTGACATGAGTAATTCTTTTATGGTTGAAGACAGCCCACGTTTTAATAGTACTGGTTTTTTAGTCATCCCTACTTCTTTTAAAAGATTAAAATTCTGCATATTCCGGCAGCCAATTTGCAGAACATCAACGTATTTAGCAACTAATCCCACATCCCGGGTATCCATCACCTCGCTAATTGTAACCAAACCCAGCTCATCGCCTACTTTTTTCAGCATCTTCAGGCCCTCTTCGCCAAGCCCCTGAAAAGCGTAGGGTGAAGTGCGCGGTTTAAAGGCGCCCCCGCGTAATACCGTTGCTCCGGCTTTTTTCACCTGCCCAGCAATTTCCTCTAAAATTTCTAAATTCTCAATTGCACATGGCCCAGCCATAACCACCAGTTTCTTAGAGCCAAGTTTTACCCCCTTACCCAAATCAATAACTGAATCTTCCTGCCTGAATTCTCGTGAAACAAGTTTGTAAGGTGCCAAGACCGGCATAACCCTCTCTACACCGGGAAAAACCTCTAAAGGCGTAATCTGTAAAACATCCTCCGGGCCGATGACCCCGATAATCGTGCGCTCCGTACCCTTGGATACATGAGGAGTAAGCCCTAACTTTTTAACTTTTTCAATAATATGATTTATCTGCTGCTCTGTAGCTTCCGGACGTAAAACAATAATCATCTCTTCCCCCTTCTCAATTCCTTACTTTTAATAGTCGGGAATTGATCCTGAGTTTCGCCATCGGCGAGACGAAGGACCTTCCTTAATACCTTGATAAATCTTTCGTTCTCTTTCTTTGTGCCGATAGTCACCCGGATAAAATTTTTAAGCCCGTATTGTTTCATATCCCGTACAATCACCCCGAACTTTAGCATTTTATTAAATACCTCTACGCCATCCCTGGCCAGATCAATAAGTATAAAATTAGATACACTGGGTACATAGGCCAGACCTAACCTGGTAAGATTATCATAAAGGTAATCCTTACCCTCCAGGATAACCCTACGGGATTTAGAGAGGAATTTTTTATCATCTAAAGCAGCGATTGCTGCTGCCTGTGCCAGAAGATTGACATTAAATGGCTGCCGGGCAATCTCCATATAAGAAGTAAATTCCGGCCGAGCAACCGCAAAGCCGATCCTTAAACCTGCTAAACCATAAGCCTTGGAAAAGGTCCTTAAGACTACCACATTTTTACTGCGGATATAACTTAAGCTATTCGGAAAGTCATTAACGTCAATAAAAGTATTGTAGGCCTCATCAAACACCAGCAATACTGTTTCGGGTAAATCACGCATAAACTCTTCCAACTCATACTTAGTGACATATGTCCCTGTCGGATTATTGGGATTAGAGATAAAAATCAACTTTGTCTTTTTATCAACCTTGCGCTTTATCGCCTCCAGATCATATTTGAAGTACTTTAAAGGTACGGTGATAACTGTACGGGCCTTAACCTGAGAAATAATCTTATACTCTAAAAAGGTAAAGTCTGCGGTTAGGATATGCTCATCTTCCTCAACAAAGGTTTTGATTAGAATATCAATAAGCTCATCCGAACCATTACCTAATACAATATTTGCCGGTTCAAAATTTAAAGCCTTGGCCAACTTCCTCTTTAAGTAAAAACCCTGTGAATCAGGATAGCGGTTAATTAACTTTAAATTTTTTCTGATTGCTTCCAGCGCCTTAGGCGATGGCCCAAGCGGATTTTCATTAGAAGCCAGCTTAATTACTTCCTTGAACCCTAATTGCCTCTTGATCTCATCTATTGGCTTACCTGCTTCGTAAGGATCGATTTTTAATATGTGTTTCCTAACTAAACTCATAAATTATTCTCCTACCGGATATGAACCAAGTATCTTTAAAAATTTGCATTTACTCTCTAACTCTAAAAGCGCTTTGCGAACCCGCTCATCCTGCTGGTGCCCCTCTAGGTCAACAAAGAAATAATAATCCCAAGCCCTTTTCTTGGAAGGCCGGGACTCAATCTTAGTCAGATTAATCCTGTATTTTTTAAAAGGCAAGAGCATTTCATGCAAAGCTCCAACCTTATCTTTAATCGAAAATAAAATTGAGGTTTTATCGCGTCCCGTTTTACTGACATCGGTTTTTCCGATCACAAAAAAGCGGGTAATATTATATGGAGAATCCTCGATATCCCGGGCAACTACCTTTAACCCATAAACCTTGCCGGCTAATAATGAAGCGATGCAAGCGCTATGCTTCTCTTTAGCCGCGATTTGGGCTGCGCGGGTAGTGCTGGATACCTCAATCAGCTCTGCGCAAGGCAGATTCCCTCTTAACCAAATCCGGCACTGGCCAAAAACCTGAGGATTAGAATAAATCTTCCTTATCCTACTCTTCGGGCAATTCGCCAATAAATTATGCGCTACATCCAAGATTACCTGAGCGCAAATCTTTAAATCTGAATCAGCCAACATATCCAAGGTATGAGTAACCGCGCCTTCTATGGAATTTTCTATCGGCACTACCCCGTAATCAGCTGCCTCTCTTTCTACCTCAAGGGATACATCCGCAATACTAGCGCAGGCAATATAGTTAACCTGCGAACCAAATCTTTTTAAAGCTGCTAAATTACTGAAAGACGCTTCCGGCCCCATATAAGCAATCTTAAGCGGTTTCTCCAGGGCCAGGCTTGCCGACATAATCTCGCGGTAAATTGCTTCAAGGCTCCTTGAGCTTAATGGCCCACGGTTTAAGAGAGCGGCTTTCCTTAAGACTTCTCTTTCCCGCTCCGGTGAATATATACTCGCTCCATTTATCTCTTTTACCTTAGCCACATCTAAAGTAACTTTAGCCCGCGTATTCAGTAACCTGACGATTTCTTTATCTATACTGTCTATTTTACTGCGCAGTTTTTTCAGTTTCATTTAGCCCCTCCGTTATCTGTACAACTGTTGTTTGCTCTCTTTGGACTTCTTTTTCTTCTGCCAGTTTAGAAAAATCCTCTATCTTGGGTAAATCTTCCAATGACTTTAAACCAAAGTGTTCTAAAAATATCCTGGTTGTACCATAAACATACGGCCTCCCCGCTGCTTTTTTTCTGCCACAGATACGGATAAGATTTTTATCCAAAAGGTTTTTCATTACTCCATCTACATTAACATTCCTTAATAATTCTATCTCGCCGCGTGTCAATGGCTGCTTATATGCAATGATGGCCAGAGTCTCCAGCGCCGGCTTAGACAATCTTTCGGCATTACGGCTTTTAAAAAGCTTCTTTAAGAACGGGGCAAACCCCGGAGCAGTAATCATCTGGAAACCGCCGGCAATCTCAACAATACGCATCCCCCGGTTAGTCTCTTCATACTCTAACTTCAATTCCTCAATAAGCGAGCGGGTGAGGGCTAGATCCAGATTATCCAACGCGTTTCTTATTAGTTCGATAGGTAAAGGTTTTTCACTGGCAAGAAGCAAAGCTTCAATAACTGATTTTCGATTATCCTGAACCATGGTTTATTTTAATTTCCTTTGTTTATAAACTAAATTTAAGAGTTCTTCGGTTGTTTCGATTTCCGGGGAAATCTCTAAAGCCTTTTTAATCATCCCCTGGGCCTCGGCTTTTTTATATTCCAGCTGCATCAACACCGCTAAAGCATCTTGCGATATATCCTGAGCTTTACCTAGAACCTCTTTTGTTTTCTGGTCACGGATTAAACCAAATCTGCCTACTTTATTCTGTAGTTTAGCAATAATCTCCCTTGCCCTTTGCTCTCCGATACCGGGAAGAGACTTTAAAAAAACTAAATCCGCTTCATCGATTGCCCGGGCAATTTCAGAGATCGGTTTATTCAGGGCCTTTAATGCCGCCCGCGGCCCAATCCCGGAAACAGTAATAAAAACTTGAAAAAAATCTTTTTCAATATCATTTAAAAAACCGACTAATATCGGGATACTCTTTGCCGGATCAGTATGTAAATAATGGAAAGTCTTCAGGGTAATCTTTCCCTCCGCAGTTATATTCTCATCAACCCGCTGCATCACTGCTTGGGGAATAAGCACCTCATAGGATATTCCGCCAACCTCCACGATTAAATAATTAACCCCTTTTTCCACTACTTTGCCGGAAATTCTAGAGATCATATTTTATGCCTCGCTATATAACTGTGGGCTATGGCTAAGGCTAAAGCATCGGTTACATCCATATATTTCGGCAGGGTATTTAAACTCAACAAACTTGCCACCATCCTCTGCACCTGAAGTTTAGAAGCTAGGCCTTGCCCCACCACTGCTTTTTTAACCCGCGTAGCCGCATATTCTGCTAAATGGATATTCTTAGTAGCGCAGGCCAAACAGATCACTCCGCGGGCCTGGCCCAATATATAAGCTGTAGTAGGATGCCGATAATGAGCGTATAATTTCTCTAAAACTAACCAATCCGGCTTAGTATCGGAAATTAGCTTAATTATTCCTCTATATATTTTATCTAAACGCTTAGGTGTCGGGTCTTTACTAGAGGTATTAATTATCCCTGCTTCGATTAAAAACATCTTATTGTTCTTTGCCTCAATTACTCCGTATCCTGTAATCGTTAAAGCCGGATCAATCCCTAAAATCCTCATTCGCTTTCTGCGGCTATCTTTTCCATTATTTCATCGGGTATATCAAAATTAGCATAGACCTGCTGCACATCATCATGCTCTTCCAGGGTATCAATCAACCCCAATAATTGTTTGGCATCCCCGCCAACCAACTTTATGGTTGAAGAAGGAACCATAGTCACTTCAGCATCCTGAGGCTTGATTGCTTTTGCGTCTATAGCTTGTTTTACTTTTTCAAAATTCTGGGGAGAGCAAAAAATTTCGTAGTTCTTCTCGTCTACCTTCATATCTTCAGCCCCGGCATCCAGAACAAGATTCATCAGATCATCTTCCTTGGCCTGGGATTTATCAATTAAGAAATAACCTTTCATGGTAAACATCCAGCTTACTGCACCCGCTCCGGCAAAGTTACCGCCTTTTTTAGACATAATATTGCGGATTTCAGCACTAGTGCGGTTTTTATTGTCAGTCAAAACCTCAATCATCATTGCCACGCCTCCCGGGCCATAGGCTTCATACATACATGTCTCATAGACTACACCTGGAATCTCTCCTGTTCCACGCTTAATCGCCATTTTAACATTATCCGATGGCATATTTGCTTCTTTTGCCTTCTGCATTACTGCGCGTAATCTAGGATTAGTATCGGGGTTACCCCCTCCATCTCTGGAAACTACAGTAAGCTCTTTGATAATCTTAGTAAAAGTAGCGCCGCGTTTAGCATCAGCTATACCTTTTTTACCTTTATTCGTCTTCCATTTTGAATGACCGGACATAACTCCTCCTCATTTTTACCCAGCCTCTGGCGCTTGGGGAAAAATGACCCCGAGCCCCTGCGAGGGGGAATATTATTTTACTTTTTATTTAAGGGCAGGCAGAATAAGCCGGGTTCTGTCTTGATGTGATTATCCACATCGAAAAGTGGCTATTTCTCTCGACCCCAGAGTTACCTCTGGAGCTCAAGCAGTTTACCCGAGATTGTTTCCCGCCAAAGCGGGAAACGCGCCGGACCAGCACGTGTCCAAAAAATATAGGACTCATCTCCTATGTTACCTTGCTCCGCGTAGAGATTACCCCGTTTCACCCCTTAGCTTACGCCAAGGCTCGTCTCTGTGGCTCTTATCCTCACCAGGCCTTAAACCTGATGGGTAGGCATTACCCTACTACGCTATCCTCTGGAGCCCGGACTTTCCTCTCCGTTTTTAAGGCGGAGCAGCCACATTCTACCTGCCCCTATTTTAAAAGAGCTTTTTTAATTCCTTCTTTATTGCCTGGGTCGCTAATTTATCCGCACCCTTATTTTCTTCCCGGGGAATATTGGTAACGGAAAAATTTTTAAAGCTTGCTGCCAGATGTACTGCCTGATTAAAAAGAGCAAGGATATTTGTATTTTTCACTTTATAAATTTTATTTAGCTGCCGAGCCAAAAGCTGGCTATCAGTTTTAACTTTAACCGTATCTGCCTTTAAAATCAAAGCTTCTCTAAGTGCGTGTATCAATGCCGTATATTCGGCGATATTATTTGTGGTATTACCGATAAAATTAGATATATTTTTAATAGTTTCCCCGCCACGGCATATAACCACGCCTACGCCGCTAGGGCCGGGGTTACCTTTTGATGCTCCATCAATATAAATCTCAAGCTCTCTCATCAATATACAGCATCCTGTTGCAGGTTTCACAGGTAATAATGCGCTCATACATTCTAATCAGATTAATCACCTGAGGCGGTACAAGCATATTACATCCTCCACAGGAATCTCCTTTTACCGTAACTATAGCCAGGCCGTCACGGCTATTTAATATCCGCTCATACTGCGAAAGTATCTTCGGCTCAATATCTACTAAAGCCTGCTTTCTCTGTGCCTCTAACTGCGAAAGCCGGTCCTCGATCTCTTTCAGCCTATCGTCAACCTTCTGCTTTTGGTTTAAAAATACACTTTCCTCTTCTTTCAATCTCTGCTTTTCCTTCTCTACCTCGGCTTTGATTTTATCTACCTGATCAAATAATTCTAAAATCTTATCTTCAACTACCGAAGCATCAGCTTTTGCATCCTGGATCTGCTGTAACATGGTTTGATATTCTTTATTAGTCTTAAGCGAATAAAGCTGGCCCTGCAGTTTCTTGGCCGCTTCTTCTTTTACGGCTAATTCTAATTCCTTATCCTTGCGTTGTTTCTGTAAATCTAAAGATGCCTTCTCCAGTATTGCCATATGCTCTTTTTTAGCTTCAAAAGCAGCCTGCAATACTTTAATCTCTTCGGGCTTGTGCTGTTTCTCGGAACGTAGAGAATAAATCTCGCTATCTACAGTCTGTAATTTAACCAAATTGTAAATCTGTGATTGAAGGTCAACCGCCAAAATTGTTCTCCTTTTTTAATGGTGGGCGCAATAGGATTTGAACCTATGGCCTCTACAATGTGAATGTAGCGCTCTAACCAACTGAGCTATGCGCCCTAACCTAATGGGCCCAGAAGGACTCTCCCGCATCCACCACTTTAACGACACGATGCGGGATCCCGCCTCTAGCTAAAATAATTACTGGCGGGAGGACCTCTTGCACCCCTACATATACTGGGCCCACAGGGATTCGAACCCCGGACCAAGTGATTATGAGTCACCTGCTCTGACCAGCTGAGCTATGGGCCCTCAATTTTCCCTCACTTAAGTCTCGAAAATTGATCTCGAGCAAAGCGAGAGATATATTTTCCCTCTATTCCCACTCTGAAAATTGATCCCGAGTAAAACGAGGGACCTACGATTTCTAAAGTTAGAAGATTATTTTACTATTTTATGGAGGTTTTAGCAAGACAAAAATTAGCTTAATTCCTTGGGATTTTTTACTTTTCTCCCTGGAGGGTTCTTAAGAAAGTATCAGCTATGTGGGGGTCAAATTGAGTACCTGCTCCGGCCTTAATTATCTTCATCGCTTTAACTTTAGAGTAAGCCTTCCGATACGGCCGGTCACTGGTTAGGGCCTGGTAAACATCAGCAATAGCAATAATCCTTGCACCGATCGGAATCTCCTCTGCCTTAATGCCGCTGGGATAACCCTTGCCATCCCATCTTTCATGATGATAGAAAATAAGCGGGATTAAATTATGTAAAAATTGGATCGGCCTTAATATATCCGCTCCTATCT
>JAPLLQ010000083.1:0-2282 GCA_026387485.1 Candidatus Omnitrophota bacterium
ACGTTCTTTACAAAATCCAAATATTCATAGCTATCTTAAAATCAGGCAAAACAGACTTTAAAAATTGCTCAATTCGCTCCTTCGTAAACGGCAGTTTTTGAAATATTGATTTTCAAAATTAATCATACAAGCTTTATAGTCTTGGTTTTAAAGATACCTTTTATAAAAGCATCTTTGTCCTTTTTCTTTGCCTCGAATTCCTTTAGGCTTAAATTCGTCACATTTAATTCTCTGCCTATATTCTTCTGTAATTTAGCGATAGCTCTCTTCAAGGCTGGGCAATGGACGCTTGTTCAGAGAATTGAAGGACAGCTTCTACTTCTACCATTATCAGATAAGGTATAAACTTAAAATTGCGCTACTGGATGATGGTCTTCTTCGCCTAGACGCTTCTTTACTGGATTAGGCAGAATGGCTACCTCTACCGCGCTATCGCCACAAGCCTCAAGGGCAAGAACATGAATGAGTGCAAACAGGCGCTGCTCAAGCTAGTTCTCTTTTCTTCATATCAGGTACTGAGAAAGAACGATATAAATCTTATCCCGCTACGCCATTAGGCGATTTTTACCAAAGTACTGTTACTTAATTACATTAGCTTTAATCCTAAACTTTGTTACCTGTTTCTCCGGGGCATCGGTAGTCAGGTAAACAAATTGCTCCACATCGCCAGAATAACCGTGAGAATTAAAAGAAACCTCGACATTGGCAGTTTCCTGTGGGGCAAGCGATTGTTTATCGACTTTAGAAGATGTGCATCCGCAGGATGCGCTAGTGCTTACTATATTAAATTCGGAGTTGGTATCATTCTTAAACTCGAAAACATGCTTGACTACTTTTCCCTGTTTTATTTGTCCAAAGTCCCAGAAATTTAGAGTACCATTTTGCTCGCCGCGTACTTCCTGCTGCATAAACGTAAGTAAAAAAAAACCAACAAATATTTTCTTAACATCTAGCTCTTACAGATTAAAAATCCGCCTAAAACAAAGAATAATAACGCCATAAAATTGCGCGCTGGTTACTCCCAGTAAAGCAAGAAATAATATAACACAAAGCGGCATAATAAACAGCAGATTATAATACACAAGATAAGCAAACGCCTGCAACTTTAAAGGGGTGTTCTTAAGGATAAAGCTTATCGTCGGTAAATACAGCTGCCCCGTGCATACTGCCTCAAGCAGGGTAACCAAAAATCCAGTTAAAATTGCGGTTGTGATCAATTTAACCATTGAAGGAGGTTTGTTTTTGGTTGTTTTTCTATCTTTCCTGTAATACAGTCCGATCAAGGCATGGATCCTGTCCTTAATTGCTTTGGGTAACTGTAAAGTTTGAGTTTCAGTGTCGTTAGTCCTTTTAAATTTTAAGAAATCAAAAAAGGCCAGGAATCCCAAAGCGATAGTAACGGCACCAATAACAAAATTGACAATTTTGGTTAAAAACCAGAATTCCTTAAGAGAATAAAGGAAATTAAATATCCCTATGCCGATTAAAAGATATGTAGCAAAGACTGCGACAATAAAAAATATACCAATAACAGTCAACTCTCTCCTGCGGTACCCTTGTAGAGCTAAAAAGGAAATAAAGAATATAATTACTGTAAATGCACAAGGGTTAATCCCGTCTTCTAAGCCAGCGATAGTAACCCCCATCCAACTAAAATGCTTAAAAATATCCTTTAAATCAACCTGACTGCCCGGTTGAAGCTGCTGTTGCCTTTGCAAACCGTTTAAAATAAAGCTCCGTAACTGGCGCCTTAGATCAATATCCTGCGTCAAGAACTCACCTTTCATGTAAAAAACAGGCAAAGAAAGTTGAATCTTCACTTTATGCGCCTGCTTAAGGCTCAAAAACAGCGTGTAGTTATTAATGTCGGCGATATCGCGATATTCAAAACGGACCAGCCCTTTAAATTCTTTTTCTACGGTAGGCAGCACATTTTGTTTAGCTTCAATGCACTTATGGCAAGTGACAGAGTGAAACACAATTAAAACCGGCTCATCCTGGCCATAAGCTGCATTTATGCATAAAACAATACTCAACAAAAAACATATTAAAGTTATTTTCTTCATAATTTATAAATATACCACAATAAACTGCCTGAATCCACAACAAATAAATTGACAGCCAAATATATTTATATTATACTTAATCCATGTTCTCGGAGAAAGTAACTTTGCAAAATCGCATTACTACGCTGATGATCATATCTTCGATTATCTTTATCAGCGCCTTTGCTTTTATCCAGGTTAACAATCAAATCACGAACATCAACCGTTATAACACTT
>JAPLLQ010000083.1:2299-2927 GCA_026387485.1 Candidatus Omnitrophota bacterium
CAAATCTTTCCGCCGGGATATTAAAAAACAATATTGAAGCAACTATACGTCAGGTTCAGCCTCAGGAAATACCTACTTATGTTCAATCCAGCCTTAAGGAATTAAAAGATTCACACCTGGTCAAAGAGGTAGTTGTGTTTGACCAAGACGGCAAAATTATCGGCTCAACCGATGAAAACCTCAAAGACCAAAATACAGGATATAAAGATATTTACCGTTTACAAACCCTAAAGGAATCTTCAAAAACCGGGAAATGGCTGCTTCCGGAAGTAGACAACACCAAACACTCTATTAATGTTTACATAGCAGTTAAACTTGACCCAAAAGATGAACTTACCTATGTGGCTAAATCCTCCTTCCCTTTCGCCACAGCTCAAGAAGCAATGTTTATGGTTTATAAACCCGTGGTCATCGCGATTATTATTATTATTATAGCCAACATTATCTTCGGATATTTATTATCCAAAAACATTATCGGCCCGATCAAAATGCTGAACAACGTCACGAAAATAATCGCTAACGGAGACCTTACAGTAAGGACGCAGATAAAAACTAATGACGAATTGGAGGAATTAGGGTCTACCTTTAATTACATGACCGAGCAGCTTATCAAAATGAAGGAACGCGC
>JAPLLQ010000083.1:2959-6503 GCA_026387485.1 Candidatus Omnitrophota bacterium
CTTATCAAAATGAAGGAACGCGCGGAAAACGCCAACCCTCTGACTAAATTACCCGGCAACATCATGATCCATGAAGATATAGACAGAAGAATCGCTAGTAATAAAAAATTCGTCGTGATTTATTGCGACTTGGATAATTTCAAGGCCTTTAACGATAAATACGGGATTGGCCAAGGCGATGTAGCAATAAAAATCACAGCAAATATATTTAAGGAAGCAGCAAAAACTAAAGGTAATCCTGATGATTTTGTAGGCCATGAAGGTGGGGATGATTTTATTATTATGACAACGCCTGAAAAGTCCCAGGAAATAGCCAATTATATAACAGGTGAGTTCGATAAACAGGTACGCTCCCTCTACATTCCAGAGGACCTTGCCCAAGGCTGCATTATCGCCCATGCCCGCGATGGCTCGGTAAAGAAATTTCCAATCATGACCATCTCGCTTGCCGGAGTTACCAATGAAACCCGGCAGATATCAAGCTATGCTGAAGTAACCAATATAGCCGCGGAGGTAAAGAAAAAAGCCAAGGCTATAGAAGGAAGCGTTTTTGTACTGGATAAACGAGGTTAAATATTAAACAGCTTTTTGAAAATCGTCGGCATGAATTTATAAGCCTGGCAATAGAATGATGGGGTTTTAATTATTTCAAGTAGAAGCTGGCTGTGACTGTCAAAATCACCCATCTTCTCAATTAAAGCTTTTTGTTCCTTAATTAATCCGAATAAATTGCTTAACTCCAACTGATTAAGTGAATTATAAATTTCTCTTACTTTCAGGTCGATCTTTATTTCCAAGGCAAGCTCCTTCTTCCATAATTCGTCGTATGAATCAAGTGTATCATTTTTTATGCAATCGGCCAATATCTGCGCTGATTTAAGCCCAAAATAAACTCCTCCATATGTCAGGGGTTTCTGCTGACAGGCAGCATCGCCGACTAAAGCAATATTTTCTTTTACTGTTTGTTCACAGATACCTATGGAAACCATGCCTCCGAATTTCTCTAGAATCTGCCCATCTATCTTTTTATCTTTTATAAAACTCAACAAATCATTATACGGGTTATCCGAAATCGTGCCTATTCTCACGACCTCCTCCACCTCAGGCACAATCCAAAAAAATGATGATTTCTTCAGAAAAACTTCAACATGATCTTTATTTTTAACTTTTAATTTCATACGGAATTGAACGCCTTTATAAGAACCAACCTCCTGGCGCGCGTTTACAATGTTTCTTGTCAAAGAATTCGCTCCGTCAGCTCCAATAACAATATCCGCAGAAAAATTATCTTTATCCGTTTCGATCGTATAACCTAACCGGTTTTTTTCAATCCCAAGGAACTTATTTTGGTAAAGAATATCCAACCCCTTACTTAATTCTTTATCAAACTGTTCACGGTCAATTACGTAAGCGACTCTGTCCCTTTGTATGGTAAAGCTTTTATCTTGAAAGTATATAGTCGCTCCGTTAATCGTGTTGATTATGGAGCCGCGCGAAATACCATAAGGTTTCTTGTCATCAAAAACCTTATTACCTACCAGGCCCGTACAATGTACAGGCCTGCCTACCTCTTGATGCTCTTCGATAAGAATAGGATCAAACCCTGAAAGCTTCAAGAGCTGTGCAGTATAACAACCTATTGGCCCTGCGCCGATAATTATTATTCGTTTTTTCATCTTTAAATTAAATATGGCTAAGCATTACATACAAAATAAATAGATACTCTCCAGTTTTTTTACAGTAACATTTATATTGAATTTCAAGGCAGATTCCTGTTTTGCACTATGGGCTATTTCCTGCCTTTGTTTCTTATTATTATAAAGCTCTTCAATAACTCTAGCCAACTCTTCAGGGTTCGCTGCCTGAACGAGTCTACCGGTTTGGCCGTCCTTTATTATCTCTAAAATTCCTCCCGCTGCTGTAGCTATTACGGCTTTTCCGCAAAGCATCCCCTCTACAGCAACTCTTCCGAACGTCTCCGGACTAATTGAAGTAAGCACCAATAAATCCAGTATATTTAACATTTTTGCATGTTCTTTAATAAACCCCGTAAAAATAACAATATCATCGAGTTTAAGATGATGCGTTAATTCTATCAAAGACTCTTTGGTACCCTGAATATCTGTATCAGAGATTTTATCTCCAACTATCATAACTTTTAAATTTGGAATTTTATCCTTCAGCAACTTAGTCGCCTTAATCAAATACTCCTGACCCTTCTGCTTAACCAATGAACCCAGGCAGCCTACTACAAATTCATCTGGCTTTATGCCAAATCTACCTTTATAACTTTCTGCATCCTCGCCGGAACAATAAAAATCTTTCAAAACAAAACCCGGATAAACAGTTTCTACCTTACAAGAAACAATTCCGTTCTTAATAAATTGGTTTCTCATGTAATCTGAGTTCGTTATGATTTTCTTCGGCACAAACCTGGCGCTTACTAAAATCAGGTATTTTAATAATAAATTCTTTGGGAGATCTTCCCGGAATCTCCAAATTATGGTACACCTTATTAAACATCTGCAGAAAATAGATAAAACATGGTATTTAAATGAATTTGTAATAATTAACTGTATATTCTTGTGTTTTACAAAATTTGCTATATCCCTGGCAAGTTTGATGGAACTGATTAGAATGCTGACCGTCCATAAAAAAAACAACCCCATATTTTCTTGGCTTAACCTTAAAAACCTACTGTTTACATTAAAAATATGGTAAGGAATATTTTTTGCAGCAAACTCTTCAGTCAAAGGCCCCTCATAAAGAACTCCTACTATCGGATCAAAAATATCCTTATTTAGAAAAAAAACCTCTGTTAGAAGCGATCTTTCTGCTCCACCTAATTTACTGTTTACGTTCAGCAAGAGTATTTTTATTTTCATATTTTTCCTAAAGTTCAAATCAAAGCGCCCTATATCCTGCTCTATCTTTTTTTTAAGTTTACTTCCTAAGAAACAAAACTTGCTACTCCTAGTTTCCCAACGTGCCTCCAAACTAACTAAAAATGACAGAAAAATGAGAAATAAATCGAGCATAAAATTCCGGTTTTTTATGTACCAAAGATCATATTTAAATTTACACTCGCGTTCAATATCACGGGGCGCAAAAACCTGGGCTACTCCTGTAAGTCCAACCCTTATCGTACATCTATCCTTAAAATCAGGAAAATCAAATACGCTTTTTGCCTCGTTCATATGCAACTCTTTTTCCACAGGCATAAGTGCTCTGGGACCTACAAAACTCATCTCGCCTCTTATAATATTAATTAACTGTGGCAATTCATCTATAGCTGTGGCTCTTAACAAGCTACCAATTTTAGTGGTTCTTGCGTCATTTTCACTGGCCTGAGATAATATGGAATCACCAGTAAGTTTTTTAAACATGGAGCGAAACTTAATATTCTTAAACAATAGCTCATCTTTACCGACTCTATCCTGAAGATAAAGAAAAGGTATCCCGTCTTCAAGCCATATAACCAAAATAACCATAAACCAAATGGGCAAGCTGATAAATAGACATAAATAAGCAAAAATAAGATCAA
>JAPLLQ010000096.1 GCA_026387485.1 Candidatus Omnitrophota bacterium
GGATACCTTGTTAATTATACCGGGCCTTTCTAAATTACAGGTTATTCATATATTCGGGGATAAGGATTACGAACCGTTAAAAAATAAATATAAAGATCTACCGATAAGAATAAAGTCTTTTCCTTTTCTTGCCCAGATGCAATATGCTTATAGCGCTGCGGATCTGGTTATCTCTCGGGCAGGCGCGATAACAATTGCCGAATTAATTTATTTTAAGCTTCCGGCGATAATTCTGCCTTACCCGTTTGCCCAGGCACATCAATTAAGCAATGCCCAGGTTTTAGAGGACGCTGGTAGCGCAGTAGTTATTAAAGATAATGAGTTGACCCCGAGTAAGTTAGGCGAATGCTTAAGCTCTTTTATTAATAGCCCCGAGAGACTAAAAAAAATGCAAATTAATTATGATAATATAGCGGTAAATAATGCCCATAGTCTACTAGCTGAGGCAGCGATCTCGCTTATATGAAGAATGGAATACTTCTAATTCTACGCATTTTATCGTATATTATAAAAATGCCAGTGAGGATTTTATAACTAAACTAATAGATGAATCTGAGAATTACTATAATAAAATTGCCGATGACTTAGGTTTTACCAGGTTTAATTTCTGGCTCTGGGATAACCGGGCAAAAATTTATGTATATGATGATGCCAAGGAATACCGTAAGGCTACGGCTCAACCTGAATGGTCTTATGGAGTAGCTATCCCTGGGCAAAAGACGATTCAGACTTTTCCTTATGCCCAGGGATTTTTTGAGAGTATCCTGCCGCATGAAATGAGCCATATTATTTTTCGGGAGTTCGTCGGCTTCAATAATCCGGCAGTTCCTTTATGGCTGGAAGAGGGAGTAGCGTCATATCAGGAAAAGTCAAAGTATCTAACTGCTCGAGTGCTTATAAAAGAAGCTATAGTTAAGGGTAATTTTATGAGTTTAGAGAAACTATCCTTTAAGCCTGGATAGTGGTTCGGCAGCTATTTTTTATGCTGAGGCATATAGCCTGACTGATTTTTTAGTTAAAGAGTCAGGAAAAGATAATTTTGTATTTTTTTGTCAGAACCTAAGAGATAAAAGAAATTTTGAGAGGGCGTTGGCATCTAATTATCCGTACAGCAATATAAGAGAGTTGGATAAAATCTGGCAGGATTATTTAAAGAAATGAATAAACATTATCATTTAATAGGTATAGGCGGCATTGGGATGAGCGGGATCGCTCAGTTACTTTTGCGCCAGGGGATGCAAGTAAGCGGATCTGATCTTAGAGAGAATAAGATCACCGGGGAGCTTAAAGTTTTAGGCGCGCAAATTTTTATCGGGCATAGGGCTTCGAATATAGAAGGCGCGGATATTATTGTTTATTCTTCCGCCATAAAAGAAGGCAATCCGGAAGTCGAGAAGGCTAAGAAATTAGGTATACCTTTGGTAATGCGGGCAAAGGCTCTGGCGGATTTAATGCAAGATAAAATTGTCATTACCATAGGCGGCAGCCATGGTAAGACTACCACAACTTCATTGGTATCCTATCTTTTACTTGAGGCTGGGCTTTTTCCTACGGTTGCCGTAGGAGGAATTTTGCGTAATATTGACACCAACGCTTGTCTTGGTAACGGTAAATTTTTTGTTGCTGAAGCAGATGAGTCCGACGGTTCTTTTCTCTATTATAATCCGAAGTATTCCATAGTTACTAATATTGATCGGGAACACCTTGATTATTATAAAGATTTTAAAAAAGAGATAGCCGCCTTTAAAGAATTTATTAACCGGACTGATCGAGCCGGATGCGTTTTTTATTGCGCTGATGATGAAAATTTAAAAAATATCATATCTGGTTATAAATATAAATCTCTCTCCTTCGGTTTAAAAGAGAATGCAGATATCTATCCTAAAAATATCAAGCTAGAAGGGCTGACCAGTGAATTTGACTGTTTTTATAAGGATAAGTTTTTGGAAAGATTTAACCTTCCCTTAGGAGGAGAACATAATATCTCAAATAGCCTTTCATTAATTGTTTTAGGTGTTGAGTTGGGTATAGAGCTAAAGTTTATTAGGCAGGCGCTTAGCGGTTACAAAGGTTCGGGTAGGAGGCTGGAGGTAAAATTTAACCAGAACGGATATATGGTTATCGATGATTACGCACATCATCCCACGGAGCTTAAGGCGACGCTAAAGGCTGCTAAAAACTTAAATAAGGAAAGAATCGTCGCTATATTCCAACCACACCGCTATACCCGCACTCAATTATTATTAGATGAGTTTAGCGAAAGCTTTGATAATACTGATTATCTGATTATTACCGATATATATGCGGCCAGCGAACCAGCTATCGAGGGTATAGATAGCAAGCTGCTCTGCCAGAAAATAAAAACCAGGTTTAAGGACAAAAAGGTACATTATCTGGCCAAAGAAGAGATTGCTAAGCATATTTTAGGGATTATAAAAAAAGGGGATCTGGTTATTACCTTAGGCGCAGGGGATATTACTAAAATTAACGATGAATTGGTGGCAGGGCTTAAAAGTTAAAATAAAATTCAATTATCCGCTAAAGGATAAAACCAGCTTTAAGGTGGGTGGAGAGGCGCGCTTTTTTGCTTGCCCAAGGAGTATCGGAGAGCTAAAGAAGCTCTTAAGTTTAGCTAAAAAGCATAAATTTTCTGTCCTAGTGCTTGGTGCGGGAAGTAACCTTATAATAAGCGATCAGGGTGTTAAGGCACTGGTGATAAAACTTAGCGGCCGGTTTTCTAAGAAAATTTACCTAAAAGATAATTGCCTCACCACAGGTAGCGGCCTTAAGTTAGCTCGGCTTATTCGCTACGCTCAAGACAAATCACTTCAGGGTTTGGAATTCCTCGTCGGTATTCCCGGAACATTAGGCGGAGCGGTCTTGATGAATGCCGGAGCTTGGGGAAAGTGTTTGGGTGAGTTAGTTAAAGAAGTTGAAGGAATAGATTATAATAATAAAATAAAAAAAATTCCTCGGGAAAGAATAAAATTTGCATATCGAGAATCCGGATTAGAAAAATATATCATTTTAAGTGCGGTATTGAAGCTTAATAAGCGGAATAAAAAAGAAATTAGAGCTAATCTAAAAAGATATCTCTTAAGGCGTAAAGATGTGCAGGATTACTCTTTTCCTAATGCCGGATGCATTTTTAAAAATCCGGCCCAGGCTTCCTCAGGTAGTTTAATAGAGCTTTGTGGGCTAAAAGGTAAAGCAATAGGTGGCGCGGTCGTTTCTAAAAAGCACGCTAATTTTATATTGAATGAGGGTCGAGCCCGATCAAAGGATATCTTGAGGTTAATGGATTTAATCAAAAAACAGGTAAGGAGCAGGTTTAATCTAATTTTAGTTCCGGAGATAAAGATATGGCGATAGGGGGTAAATTAAAAAGAAGATTCGGGCGGGTGGGAGTATTGATGGGTGGGCCTTCAACAGAGAGGAAGGTTTCGCTTAAATCAGGCCAGGCCATATATGAGGCTATATTGGAATCAGGGATGGAAGTTGTCTCGGTTGATATCAAGACGGATAAAAGACAGGAGAATATCCGTTTAATCAGGTCTAAAAGAATAGAATCCGCTTTTGTAGCTTTGCATGGCCGTTTTGGCGAGGATGG
>JAPLLQ010000048.1 GCA_026387485.1 Candidatus Omnitrophota bacterium
ATAACCTATTTACTAACTACCATATCATAACTAGCTTCGATAGTCTTGACCAAATCAACCAGCATTTGATTCGCCGACACGGGAATACCCAGCTCCTGCCCCTGTCTTACAATCACTCCATTTATAAAATCTATCTCGGTGCGTTTCTTACGCAGAGCATCCTGCAGCATTGAAGAAATATTATCCGCTGTAGCCTCACAAACCGCCTCTACTTTAGCCAATGGGTCATCGTAAGCAAGCTTAATCCTTTTCCTTTTAGCAATTTTTGTCGCCTCGGTAACTGCCTCGCGCAGAATCTTACGTGTTCCCTCAAACTCCAATAACTTACCATTCTTAAGCCGGGTTATCAGAGTAAGCGCATTGATCCCAACATTAATAATCAACTTAGACCATAAAAGGCCTTTTATATCCCGCGAGATCCTGGCCTCTAAGCATGCTTTGTTAAAAATTTCGCGTATAGAACGCAGCTCAACCGGGATTTTTCCGTCAATCCGGCCAATTACAGTCTCACCGCGTCCGGCATGCCTGATGCTTCCGGTATCTATTCCGATCTCATTAGTAACTCCGCCGATTACTCTATCCTGGCCAATTACCTCTGAAATAATTTCAATATTGCCGATTCCATTTTGCAAAGTCAAAACACTGGTATTTTCACCGATCAGGCCCTTAGCCAGCATTATCGCCTCTTTTGTATCATAGGATTTAACACAGATAATAATTAAGTCTGCCTTACCTATGTGTTTAATATCCGAGGTAATCTTAGGTTTTATCTGCCAATTCCCGGATGCGCTTTCAATAATAATCCCTGACTGGTTTATTTTTTCCGAGCGCTCGCTTCTCTTATCCAATAACCAGATTTCTTCCTTGCTCTTGGATAAATAATGCGTAAGTAAGCAACCCATTGCTCCCGGACCAACTATTACAATTTTCATATAAGCATCCTTGTCCACGAGGACAACACCCGCGCAATTCCGATAAGCGCGGGGTGCCTTGCTAGGCTATACCGCGACTGCCATTTTATTTAAAACTTTTTGCGATTTTAATTCTCTCTCTAAATGAAAATTTAGAAATGCGTTTAAAATTACTTCCAGCTCTTTTTTAATCTGGGGGTTTAGCCCCAGGTTAAGGTTACTGCGGAAATCATTTTTTTCTATATGCAATATTGAGGCGATAGTGCCGCGGAAGATGCTGCGGGAACTTAAATCCTTACGACAACATTCCGAGCAGAGAAGCCCGCCTAAGCTTAAACTAAACCTTGACTGCCCTAAAACTCTATTCAAACACGAAACGCAAGAATCAAAATGCGGCTTAAACCCGGAGAGTGCCAACATCTTAATCTTAAAAATAGTCATTACCTTATCCGGATTATTACTGATAACTAACTCCTTAAGGCAATTTAAGGTTAAATCAAAAACCTCTTCATTCTTATCTTCCTGCGGCATAACTGCCGATAATAATTCCATCATTAAGCTAGCCAGATTAGCCTTAGCAATGCTCTGTCTTACACTATAAAAATTATCCAACAAATCACACTGGCTGACCAAATTCAGGGAAGAATTTGTTTTTTTATAGAAGATGATCTCATTCAGTGAAAAAAGCTCTAGGGTGCTGGCGAATTTAGCCGGTTCTGTGCGAATTCCTTTCAGTAAACCACTTATTTTACCGAATTCCCGGGTGTAGAAATCAGCAATTAAAGAGGTTTCGCGGAAATCCCGACGCATTAAAACAAAACCTTGGGCTTTATGTATTGGCATACTTCCTTTCTTTCTTACGCATTAGTTCTCTTTGTTTTTTAGTCCGGTCAGCGAAGCCCAATAAATGTAATAAACCATGAATAGCGTAAAGGCGCAGTTCATCGGCTAATAAAGTATTAAATTTTTTGGCATTGCGCCTTGCTGTATCAACAGAGACCGCAATATCCGCGAGCATCAAGCTTGAATCATTCTTTTGGGTATCATCAAATGCCAAAACATCAGTAGCCTGATTTCTGCGGTGATACTTTAGGTTAAGCTTTTTAATACAAGTATCATTTACAAAACAGACAGTTATTTCCCCTGATTTCCTCTTGGCCTCTTTGGCTAAAACCTCAAGGATTGACTTTTTTATCCTTTTCGGATAGACGGGAATCTTCTTTTGCAGATTTTTTATGGTTATTTTCACTTCTTATACCTTCAGGATAACTTGCCCGGCTGTGATATATCCCGCAGAGCAACCGAATAAACACCGCCGAAATTTTCTCTAAGTCTTTTAAAGTAAGTTCGCATTCATCGAGCTGGCCGTCAATAAATTTATTGTTAATCACCTTATGCACCAATTCTTCAATCTTAGAAGGGGTAGGCTCTTTTAAGGCCCGGGCAGCTGCTTCAACAGAATCAGCTAGAAGGACTATGGCTGTTTCTTTGGAGGCAGGCTTAGGGCCGGGGTAACGAAAACCCTCTTCCTTCACATCCTGATCCTCTTCCAGGCTCTCTAACGCCCGGCGGTAAAAATAAAATACCAAACTATTGCCATGATGTTGTTGGATAAAATCTATCAGCGGCTGGCTAAGTTTATATTTTTTAGCCAGCTCTACCCCTTCTTTCACGTGGTTCATTATTACTAACTTACTCATTGTGGGGGCTAAAGTATCATGCTTGCTGATTACCATACTTTGATTTTCGCTAAAATATTCTGGTTGATGTAATTTACCGATATCGTGATAATAGGCGCCTATCCTGGCCAATAGGGAATTAGCGCATACTGCCCGGCAGGCAGTCTCCGATAGATTCCCTACAATGAGGCTATGATGATACGTCCCCGGAGCCTCCTGAACCAAACGTTGCAAAAGCGGATGATGAAAATCAGCCAGCTCCAAAAGGCTGATATTGGTTACCCGGCTAAAGAGGTATTCAAAGATAGGCAGGACCCCTAAAACAATAATGCTTGAGGCAAGCCCGTTAAAAATAAAACCAAACGAGTTAAGGACCAGGCCTGACCAATAAAAATTAGTCGTCATCATTATAATTGCCTGGATAATTCCCGTAATTACTCCGGCGTGGATAATGGTTACCCGCTTGCGCGCTCCCCAGATAAAGATACTGGAGAATATACCGCTCACTAGAAATAATAATAAGATCTGCAAGGGATAGCTAAAGATAGAGGCCACTGAAACCGAAATAGCCAGAGTAAGGATTAAGGAGATCTCCAAGCTGCCAAATAATAGAACTGTCAGCATAGGAATAATTGAAAAAGGTAAAAAGTATACCGGCATCCTATTTTTAATCACAAATAGGCTGATAGAAAAAACAATCAGGAAAAACAGAATAAGATGCAGAATCTTGTAATTCTTTACAGTCAGGTTCCTTGATTTAAGATAGCCCGATAAACAAGCTAGAAATAAACCCACAGCTAAATTCAGGCCTATCACATGACTACCCGCTAAAACCAGAAGCGGCCAGAATACCCTCGGTTCTTTAATTTTGGCGATTAGTTTTATCATATGCTTCAATAATCCTTTGCACTAACGCATGCCTGACCACATCCGAACCGCTAAAATAGATAAATTTAATCCCTTCGATCTCTTTAAGTATATCCTGAGCCTGAAGCAAACCTATAGGCTTGCCATTAGGTAAATCACTCTGGGTTATATCCCCGGTAATTACCGCTTTAGAATC
>JAPLLQ010000059.1 GCA_026387485.1 Candidatus Omnitrophota bacterium
CCTCTTGATAGAAGAGCGGGTATTCCGGCAGAGCCTAATAATTTTAAAAAATGATCCAGCGAAGATTAAAGCCTAAGAATCTTTCCCAATCAATTTTAGAATATTTAGTGGTTATTATCGTAATTACCGCTGCCCTGGTGGCAATAGCTGCCTATTATAAAAGAAGCCTGCAGGGTAAATACCGCCAGGCAGGCGATGTTTTTGGTCGCGGCGGTCAGTATACTCCATAGGAGAAAAGTTTGGGTTTATTAATTAGCATTCTAATCTTAGGTTCAGTAGTTTTAATTGCCTACAGTCTCCTTCCCCAATTTTTAAATAAAGCCAAAAATTGGCAGAAAGATGAAGAACGTAAAGTTGCCAAGGAAATGGATAATATGTTTTATGATAAGAGCCCGAGAAAGATCGTCCTGCTTTATTTTATCCTGCCGGAGATTTTCGGGATTATAGCTTTTATTATATTTCACTCTATTATCGTAGCAATAGGCTTGGCATTAGTTGGCCTGACTATCCCCAACCTAATTTTAAAGCTCCGTTTTAATAACCGTAAAAAGAAATTTGCCTCCCAGCTTCTTGACGCGATCAACCTTCTCTCCAGCTCCTTAAAAGGCGGCTTAAGCCTGCTTCAGGCATTAGAAGTGGTAGTTGAAGAGATGCCTGCGCCAATCTCTCAGGAATTCGGTTTGGTAGTTAGGGAAAATAAAATGGGGGTATTGCTCGAGGATAGTTTTAGAAACCTAAACTCCAGAATGGATATAGAGGAGTTAAGGCTGATGGTGAGCTCTATCCTGGTCGCCCGGGAGACCGGAGGAGACCTGACCAAGGTCTTTAGCCGCCTCTCTACCACAATAAGGGATAATTTTAAATTAAAAGAAAATATCAAGACTTTGACTTTACAGGGTAGGATGCAAGCGGGAATTATGTCGGTGCTGCCATTTTTATTTGTAGCTTGGGTCATCACGGTGAATAAGAATCATTTTGATATTATGCTGAACAATGACTTAGGCAGGATGCTTTTAATCATAGCGGTTGTGCTTCAGGTAGTGGGTATGTTTTTAATCCGTAAGTTTAGTATTATCAAGTTGTAATATATATGGGAATACTTATTATCGTGGTTATAATTCTGGCAGTAGCGCTGATTGTCAGTGGGATAATTTTGTCCATAGGCCAAGGCGCAACCCTTAGGATGCCGGTGAATAATAGTCATAAGCCAAAATTCAGCCTGACAGCAACTTTCCTTACTAAAATTTTCCCTTTTACTAAAACTATCCTTGAGAAGACTAAGTTGGATATAAAGTTCAAAAATCAAATTAATGCCGCCCATATTAAACTAAGCCCGCAGGAACTGTTTAACCTTAAAATATTAATTATGGCCGGTTTAGTCACGGTAGGAGTTATTGCAATCCATAAATTTAATCCTCTAATTACTCTTTTGGCTTTGGCGCTGGGGTATTTTATTCCTGACCTCTACCTTAAGAAAAAGATCGCCCAAAGAAAACAGCATATTATCAGGGTTTTGCCTGAGACCGTGGATCTTTTAGGGTTATGTATAGAGGCAGGGTTGGATTTTACCAATGCCGTAAAGTGGGTTATTGATAAGACTCCCTTTAACCCGATGCTTGAGGAATTAGCTTTTGTTTTGGAGGAGATTAAATGGGGCAAGCCGCGCACCCAGTCGCTAAAAGATATGTCCCGCCGGCTAAATATCCCCGAGATAAGCTCATTTACCCAGACTATAATTCAGGCGGAAAGAATGGGCACACCTGTAGCCGAGGCTTTTACCATCCTTTCCGAGGATGCCCGGATCCAACGTTTCCACAGGGGGGAGAGGATCGCGCTTCAGGCGCCGATAAAAATACTGCTACCGCTTATATTCTGTATTATGCCGGTCATCGGGATTGTTATCGGCGGGCCAATACTGCTACAGTTTATGACTACCGGCCTTGCCGCCGGAATCAAGTAACTGAGAATTAAGTATTAAGGATTAAGAATTAAGTATTTAGGATTGAGAGATGGGTGTCAATTCCGCTCAATTTCTGCTATCAGCGTATTGGGGAAGCCTTTGATGATCATA
>JAPLLQ010000082.1:0-1667 GCA_026387485.1 Candidatus Omnitrophota bacterium
CTTTTTACCTGCGATATGCTGGTTGAGGGCGTGGATTTTACCTTAAAAGACAAACCTTACCTTATTGGTAGAAAGGCGATTGCAATCTCAATCAGTGATATTGCCAGCTGCTGCGGCAAGCCGCGTTACTGCGTTATCTCGTTAGGGCTACCTGCTAAAACCGAGCTTAAATTCGTGGACAAACTCGTTCAAGGCATATTTGAAATAGCTAAAGAATTTGCTATAAATATAGTAGGAGGAGACTTAAGCCGCAGTAAAAAAATAGTTATTGATGTAAGTATGTTAGGAATAGTAGAGAAGAAATATCTGGCCTTAAGAAATGGTTCAAGAGTAGGAGATATTATATTTGTTACCGGAGAACTGGGTGGTTCAATTCTAGGTAAGCACCTTAAGTTTATCCCCCGCCTAAAAGAAGCAAGATTTTTAGCTAAGGATTTCAAAATCAACGCCATGACTGATATCTCCGACGGGCTCTTTGCGGATTTGTCACATATCTTAAAAGAGAGTAGAGTAGGTGCGGTAATCTACGAAGACCTGATTCCGGTAAGTAAGTTCGCATCCGGTTTATCCGATGCTTTAAATAGTGGTGAGGACTTTGAGTTGCTCTTTACTCTTTCACCTAAAGAAGCCGGAAGGTTATTAAAAAAGAAGATAATAAATTTTAAGCCTGTCGGAGAGATCGTTAATAACAAATACGGTTTTAAACTAGTGGATAAAGAGGGTAGGGTAAAAAGTGTTTTAGCGAAAGGCTTCAGGCATTTTTAATGGAATTGATCTCTCGATCAATTAATGATACATTAAAGATAGGAAGGGCTATAGCTAAAGGATTAAAGCCTGAGGATATAGTTTGTTTATCCGGGAACCTTGGCTCAGGAAAGACGGTTCTGACTAAAGGCATTGCTATGGGTTTAGGGATTGAGAAAAGGAAAGTCATCAGTTCTTCTTTTATTCTTATCCGCCAGCATAACAATGGCAAGATTCCGTTCTACCACTTTGACCTTTACCGGTTGAAATCGCCCGCAGATATCATGAGCTTAGGCTATGAAGATTATCTTTATACAAACGGCATAGCTGTGATTGAATGGGCAGATAAATTAGGATATCTTCTGCCGAAAGAATACCTGGGGGTAAAATTAATTACTAGAACATACTCTCAACGGCTGCTTAAATTTACAGCCTATGGAGCGCGCTATAAAGAGTTAATTAAGGAGGTCCGTGAAAATTTTAGCCATTGATACAACCACTAAATTCTTATGTTTAGGCATATATGACGGCGCTAAAACCTATGAGTATAATTTAGAGGTTGGGCCTAAGTTGTCATCTTTATTGGCAGTAACAATTAAGCGAGCGCTTGAGGCATTGAATTTTGATGTGCAGGCAATTGACTATTTTGTTTGCGGCCTTGGGCCGGGTTCCTTCACCGGTATGCGCGTGGGCTTAAGCACAATTAAGGGATTAGCTTGGGTAACGAATAAGCCGGTAATAGGGATACCGACGCTGGATATACTAGCTAAGAATGTAGATATTAACGATAGGCTGATTATTCCGGTGATTGACGCCAAGAGGAGCCTTATTTATTGCAGTGTTTATAAAAAGCAAGGCGCTAAGTTATCCAGGATAACGCCATACCTTTTGATTACTAAAAATGAACTATTTAAAAAGATCAA
>JAPLLQ010000082.1:1688-5624 GCA_026387485.1 Candidatus Omnitrophota bacterium
CGATGCCTTGAATTTATACCGGGATGATATCTTAAGCAATAACCGGCAAGTGACTTTACTGGATAAAGATTACTGGTATCCCAAAGCCGGCAATATTATTACACTTGCTTTGGAGCGGGTAAAGGGTAAAAAACTTAGCGATCTGCATTCTTTAAATCCTTTATATCTTTACCCTAAAGAATGCCAGATAAGAAAGGCTTAAAGGGCTATGCACATAGGTTATCGGCCTACCTGGGCAGAGATTAATTTAGCTAACATTAGATATAATTTTTTTCAGATCAAGAGAAGGGTTAGTGTCCAAACAAAAATCTTGGTTACGGTAAAAGCAGATGCCTATGGCCATGGTTTAATCCCGGTAGCTAAGACACTTCATCAGGCGGGAGTAGATTTCTTCGGGATTGCTTCCATTGATGAAGGGATTAAATTAAGGAGGGCCGGAATAAAAGAACCTATCTTAATCCTCGGGCTGATCCTTAAAGAAGATATCCCGCCGCTTTTTAGATACAATCTTTCAACTACAGTTTGCGATGAGGATTTAGCCCGGAATTTAAATAACCAGGCTCGTTTAGTTGGTAAGCCGGCTAAGGTGCATATTAAGGTTGATACTGGTATGGGGCGGATAGGTGTCTTGCATTATGACGCCCATAAACTGGTGAAGAATATCTCCCAATTAAAATATTTGTGTATCGAAGGTATTTTTACCCATTTCGCTTTTGCGGATATGAATAAAAAATTTACTTATTATCAGATAGATCTTTTTGACCAGCTGCTTTCAAAGTTAAATAAGGATAGGATAGATATTCCTTTTATTCACGCCGCAAATAGCATGGGTTTGTTAGATTATAAAAACAGCCATTTTAATATGGTTAGGCCGGGCCTGGTGATCTATGGCCTGTATCCAAAGGATAAGGTAAAAGTTGACCTTAAGCCGGTATTAAGCCTGAAAACTAAGGTAGTCTTTGTTAAAAAAGTCCCGGCAGGAAGCGGGATAAGTTATGGCCACGATTATGTCACTAAGAAGGCTACAAAAATTGTGACTTTACCGATTGGCTACGGTGATGGCTATCCGCGTAATTTATCTAATAAGGCTTGGGTCTTAATTGGGGGTAAGCGTTATAAGATCTGCGGTAGGATATGTATGGACCAGATTATGGTTGATGTGGGAAATGCCAAGATTAAGATTGGTGATGAAGTTGTTCTCATCGGATCGCAGGGTAAAAATAGGATTACTGCTGAAGAATATATGTCTTAAGGCAGGTCGTTAATTAGGTAGAGCCCGATGCCAAGGGCAACGATATGGCTTAAAGAAGCACTGATAAGCGGAGGCAGAGCGCCACCCTTACCCAGAGCAATACAGATTGCGTCAAGTATATAGTATAAAAATCCCAGCATAATTGAAAATCCTACCGAAGATAATCCCGTTGCCTTACGGTGCATCCCTAAAGAAAAAGGTATCCCTAGAAGAATAATAATCAAGCTTATAAAAGGGGTAGTGTATCTTTGATAAAGGTCTATCTTTAAATTACGGATTAAAGTCCTGGCTCCGCTTTTGGATAACTTCCAGATGTAATTATCCAATTGGTTTATGGTCATCAGCTCTGGTTTCTGCCTTTGGGTAAGGAAATCCCGCGGGGTTTCAGGGATAATCATTATCTCTTCTTCAAGGAACTGAGGGTCGTCCATCATCTGGCCATTCTGGTCAAAAGTATAGGTTATTGATTGCAGGAATTTCCAGAACCCATTTTCATAAATTCCTTTATTAGCCACAATTTTCCGGGTTATATCCTGTTGTTCGTTATGCTCAAGTATAGTTATGCCTTCCATAGTGTTTTTATCGGGATAAAATCTATTAATAAAGAAAAGCCGGTTTTTTAAGCCATACATGGAAAGGTTGGTTATAGCATCCTGTTTTTTCTCCTTCTTCTTTGATCCTTCCCCCATCTGGAGTTTTATTTTTTGGGTTAAATCCAGAGAACGCGGAACAATGCGGTCATTAAGCCAGAAGATAAATAAACTAATCAATAAACCAAAGATAAGCACTGTTTTAGCCAGGTAGAATATGCTTAATCCTGACGCGCGCATAGCGATGATTTCATTAGTATGGTTTAGCTTGCTAAAGGTGTATATGGTGCTTAAGAGGCAGGCAAAGGGAGCGATCTGCACGAACATAATCGGTATATAGAGAAGGTAATAGCGGATGATCAGCGTATAATGCACCTGTTGCTTGAGAATATCGTCAAGCCGGGAGAGCAGGTCAATGACCACATACATAAAAAGAAAGACGAAGATGCAGGTAATAAATATACTGACTACTGATTTTAAGATATAACGGTCTAAGATACGCATAGCTTAAAGGTTAAAAATCCCCCGATTGCGCCAAAGATGATATTAGGGATCCACATGGCTAAGGCAGGATTAAAGCCGCCTTCCATACCCAGTGCCTCACAGCCAATAAAGAGCGGATAGTATAAGACGATAATCAATATGGCAATTCCGATATTTATTGATTTTTCCCTGCGCCGGGTGATTATTGCCAGTGGCGCGAAAGCCAGGGTCAGCTTTTCGTGAATCTCGGTGATTAACGGCGCCGGATTTATATTATTATTTTTTAGTTTCCGGATCTCTTCTTTTAATTCTCCTATTGTCATCTCTTTATATTTCTTTTCAATCTTTTCTTTACCTTGGGCCTGGGCCAGGTTTAGATTCATAAAGTAAGTCCTGAAGTTAAGTTTATAAAAATTATTCGGGTTATCCGGATCAGGTTCATCAGAGGTCCCATCGCTAAGCTTTAATTTTACGCTATTCTTTTCCGGGATAGTGATAAATTCACCGCTTTTGGCTATTATGGTGCGGGTGGGTTTATCGTCTCCCTGCGGTTCATATATGCGCACATTGTGCAACTTATTCTTCTTGCGGTCGATTTTATAGATAAAGAGCACGTATTTCTGGAAGGAGTTAATAAAAACGCCCTCCTCAAATACCGCGGTAGGATTTTTTATACCGATTTGAATCATAGTTTTACGGCATTCGTAATGGGCATAGGAGGCAGCCCGGTCATTGAATATCACCAGGCCTAAACTTAAGATCGTTCCAATAGCGATAAGCGGCAAGATTAATTTAAATATACTTATCCCGCTTGCCCGGATGGCGATAATCTCGTTATCGCTGGATAACCTGCCTAAAGACATCAGGGTAGCCACAAGGATTGAGATCGGCATGGCATAAGTGACTATGTAGGGAGTAGAAAGTAAAAAGACTTTAAAAATGCTTAAGATATCCACGCCTTTATTGATGATCAGGTCAGCGATATCCTTAAGCCTGCCGACTAAGACCATCAGAAAACTTAAAACCCCTAAGGTTAAAAAAAAGGGCCCAGTGAATTCCTTGATTAGATAGTTACGTAGTATTCTCATCTTAGTTAGCCAGAGTTAAAACAAATACGATATTTGCTCCGGAATTTTTTAGGGCTAAAGCCGCTTCCGAAGAAGTAGCTCCGGTAGTCAGCACATCATCAACCAGGAGTATATTTTTACCTTTCCTTTTACGTTTAGCCAGCGCTGATTTAGATTTAGCTCAGTCTGGGTTTTAGTATGGCGCAGGCGCCTAAGCGTATCTTTAAGCAGGGGTTTGTTAAATTCTAAGGCAAGATGCCCGCTTAAAACCTGGGCCTGATTAAATTCCCTTTCCCGCATCCTAACTTTATGTAAGGGGATCGGGATGATTAAATCCAAATAATCAATCGGCAGACTATATTCTTTAATGAAACCGGACATTATTTCGCTTAATGGTAAGCCCAAGTGCTCCTTATTCTTATATTTAAATTCGTGGATTAAATCCTTAATCACACCGTCATAAATACAAGGCGCGAAGGCCCGGTCAAAGTGTAACCGGTTTTTTAAGCATGCCGGGCAGATATTTTTGGTAAATCCTTTTTTG
>JAPLLQ010000066.1 GCA_026387485.1 Candidatus Omnitrophota bacterium
AGTTCTCTTTGATTTAAAAACCCCAAGAATACAGCGTTTAATTTATGTTTAATTGAATAATCCTGCATTTTTTTTCTTAGTATCCCATCTCCAACTAATAGGCCTCCGACGTTTACCTTTTTTTCTTTTAAAACCTTTAAAGCATGTAAAAAATCTAGCGGTCTTTTTTTGTCTATAAATTTACCACAGAATAATAGAAGTATCTCGTTCTCATAAAAACCATAATTTTTCTTTGTATTAATTTTTTCTTTAAGAGAGCTAAACTTAGTCTCCCTAAAAAAATTATTGTCAACAAAATGAGGGCAAAAAATAATTTTATCTTTCGATACACCATAAAATAAAAGGTACTCTTCAAATCTTTGTGATGGCGACAGAAAACCATCGAATTTCGATAGAAATTTACTAAAATATATTCTTTTAAGGCACCTAAACCACAGGGGCCGCGTTGAAAGTTGACTGTCACCTCTAGCATATATCGGAATGTTAAAACTTTTACAAGCTTCCAAAGCCTGATGTGCAGCTATATAATTCCACGCTATAACTATAAATAGATCAAAATTGCCATCTTTAATTCTTTTTTTTACCTCCTTTGCATTATTAATAAATTCATAATTATACCCCTCTAAAAGGGGAATATCCCACTGGAAAGCGACTCCAAAACCAACGCCCTGCTCTTTACTGTTGGGTTGATAACAATAATATACCGTTAAATCTACCGCCTTAGCTAATTCTTTAAAGAATGGCGAATAATACTGCACAGGGTGGGAAAGTAAAACTCCTAATTTTTTCATTTTTTTCCTATTATTTTCCGCAAGGGATTAAAAATATTAGCTCCTCCCGAGAGCTGTTGGAAGCGACACCAATTCGGCGTTGCCGTTGGATGTCGCATTAGTCTATCCAAGTAGCACGCCTACTTTCCTACTTTTAATAGTTTATCAGAAAGCTCTATTCTAGTCAATATGGCATATAATAGTTTTCTTTTCTAGTAAATAATCTTACCCCTAAAAACTGGATAGTTTACAAGTAGAGTCTCCTGGTGTATAATGCTCGTCAAATGAGGTTTTTTCTGACAAGAAAAAGGTTTACAGAAGAGAAGATCATCGGTGTTTTAAAAAGGCATCAGGCAGGGCAAAAATATAGGATAAGATTGGTTTGCATAGTTGCCAATCCTATATGGCAATGTGTACTAAATAAAATATTATAGTGTCCAAAAACTCGTCCATGATGAAGAGCTATTAAAACATAACCCTAGTGAGTAAAATACTTGCGTAGGGTTTTTATTTGGAATAGAATAACGTCACGAAAGACAATCTATTAAAAAAGATAGTTAAACTTTATTATCGAGATGACACTATTCATTACATTCTATTAAGGCCAATGATGGGTATGAAATTTGGGTGAATAAAGTTACGCAGTTAATGTCGCTTTATTCGGGGAACGAACCTTGGCACCAACAAAGCGAATGCTTTTGTAAGTAAGCATTTAGTTAAACAACAAAGGCTAGACACTATTGTTCACGATTTAGCATTAGATAGGGTTGATTTAATAAAAGTTGATGTTGAAGCAGCGGAGTGTCATGTCTTAAAAGGGGCAGAGCAAGTAGTTAATAAGTTTCATCAAGTTTTTATTATTGACTTGCATACTCCCAACAATGATTTGTTTGTTGATAAATGGTTTACCGAAAAAGGTTATAGGTTTGAACGCGTTAATAAAAATTTACCGCCTATATTGAAAACCGATAAGGGATGGCCTGATAAAGAAGGTGTTTGGGTTCCGTGCTAGCGATTCCGCAAAATTTGGTATTTTAGAAAATTAGTAACTATACCAAGATTCTGGCTACAAAGCAATAAAAAGGCATATAAAAACGTAAAACACAATGAAAATATTTTTGCAAGCAGATAAAATAAAAAGGTTTCTTAAGCAAATAGGCATGCGGAAATCTTATTTTTTTATGGCGATGTGTTTATCATTATTAGCGGCTTTTTTTGAGGGTGTTACTGCGGCTGTTTTGATCCAATTTGTAAAAGGTATTATCAGCAGAGATTTTAGTTTCGTTAAAGAATTGCCGGTCTTTAATATGATTTTTTCTGAACATTCTTATACCAGTAATGCCCAAAACACCACCTTTTTTTTAATGTTGTTGGGAACCATCTTTATTTCAATGGTTTTTAAAAATATATTATCGTATTTAAGCGAATTGGCGATCTCATATCAGGCGGGGAAGGTTGCTGATGGCTTAAGAAGGATGGTTTTCCAGCGCTATCTCAGTTTTGGTAAAATGTTCTTTGATCATACTTACATAGGCCGTTTAAATAATATTCTTATGCATTATATAGGGATGATAATAATTAAACTCAAAACAGCCAACTCTATTTTTACTCAGGTGTTTATGCTTGCCGTATATATAATTATCATGTTTGTGATTTCCTGGAAAGTAACGATATTTGTGTTATTCTTTTTTCCAATTTTGAATAAAATGCTAAATTTGCTTATTTATAGAATTAGGAAAACTTCGGAATCATATATAACTTCTTATGATATGTTAAGCCACAATATTTCAAACATCCTATCCTGTATTTCATTAGTCAGGTTATATTCAAATGAAGATGGTGAAAAAAAACATTTTGCTTACTTAAGCAGTCAATTAAGAAAATTAGAATTTAGTCTGGATAAGAAAAGCGGTTTAATTAAACCCTTGCAGGAGATTATTTTACTGTTGGCAATTTTGTTCCTAGTTTTCGTGATGTCATTTATGTCGATCAAAGAAAAAAGCGTTGAAATCGCGAGCTTTATGGTTTATTTTTTTCTTTTAAGGAGGGCGCAAAGCAATTTCGGAGTTTTTAACAACATAAAAGTTTCAATAGCGGAAACAAAAGGCTTGATGAATGAAGTTATGGATGTGTTTGAAGATAAGGATAAATTTTTTATTCCAGATGGGGGAGAAACCTTTGATCAGCTTGAGCACAGCATAGAATTCAATCATTTGAGTTTTTCTTATGAAAAAGGAAGGCAAATTTTAAAAGATATTAATTTTTGTATTGAAAAGGGCAAAATGACAGCTATTGTAGGACCAACGGGCTCTGGGAAAACAACCATTATAAGTCTTTTGCTTAGGTTTTATGACGCTCCGCCAAAATCAATTTTGATAAACGGAAAAGACATAAGAGATTTTTCTGTCAAGTCTTTAATGACCCATTTTGGTTATGTAAGCCAGGATACTTTACTTTTTAATGACACTATTCGGGAAAACATAACCTATGGTTTAAAAAGAATAATCAGGGAAGAAGAGATAATATCGATTTTAAAAAAGGCAAGGTTATACGATTTTGTTTTAAGTTTGCCAAAAGGCTTGGATACGCGAATTGGAGACCGGGGTATTAAATTATCCGGCGGTGAAAAACAGAGGGTATCCATAGCCCGCGCACTTCTTAAAAAATGCGAAGTTTTAATTCTTGATGAGGCCACCAGTTCGCTTGATTCAAAGACGAAAAAATTAATTCAGGAGGCTATAGACGAAGCGGTGAAGACCAGAACTAGCATTGTGATCGCGCATCGTCTTTCAACAATTAAGCATGCAGATAAGATAGTTGTTATAGAGAACGGTAAACTGATTGAAGAGGGGACATTGAGCGAACTTTTAGATAAAAAAAATAAATTTTACACGTATTGGGAAGAACAAAAATTTTCTTGACGGTGATATATTTGCTCATAATTTGTATGTTTTTGAAAGAGAGTAACTTTGTTTAATTTATCCTTCATGACAAACAACAAGAGTATCTCCAAACGTATTTTGGTATATCGATATGGCCAGTTAGGCGACACGATTGTTGCTCTGCCTGCCTTTTGGGCTGTGCGTAAATATTTTCCAATGGCGCATATAACCCTGCTAAGGGATGAGCAGATGGGAAAACAATATGTGGTACCGGAGATGATTTTACCCGAGGAAGGATTATTTGATCGTTATCTACATTATCCAGCTAATATTGGTTTTACTAAATTTAATATGTTTTTGTTTCTTTTGATCATGTTACGCAAATATAAATTTGATACGTTAATTTACTTGGCGCCTAGCGATCGAAGCCGTATGAAAATAATCCGCGATTACATATTCTTTAGTATGATTGGGATTAATAAATTCATTGGTTTCCGGGGGAGGGAAACATTACATCCTAAGACTTTATCACCTAACGATATACATGAATCAGATTATCTTCTTGATTGTCTTGCCTCAAGTGGAATACTTGTGCCACCGCATAGTAAGAGTTCGATAAATATTGGTCTTACTAAACAAGAGTTAGAGGAAGCAGATGAATGGCTAGAAGCATATTTTCTAGCAGATAAGACAAAGCTTTTAATTGGTTTTGCTCCGGGAAGCAAGATGCCGTCAAAGATTTGGCCAGAGGAGTGTTATGTGGCGGTAGGTCATGAGCTAATCGCTAAATTGGGGGTGATACCAATTATTTTTGGCGGTTCGGAAGATGAAGCATTGGGAGATCGCCTAATTGCTCAATGGGGATTAGGTATTAATGCTGCTGGTAAACTGAGTGTTCGCAAAGCCGCAGCGGTATTTTCACGTTGTAAACTCTATATAGGCAATGACACCGGCACGATGCATTTGGCAGCCGCTGTGAATACGCCCTGTGTTGCGATATTTTCAAGGAGAGATATGCGAAGGCGATGGTATCCATATGGACAAAATCATGTTGTTTTGTGTGGCACGGCTCCCTGTGAAGGATGTAAATTATATGTATGCAATAATAATTTGAAGTGCTTAAAAAATGTTTCTGTAGATTCCGTTATCCAATCATGCTTAGATATTTTGTGCCGCAAGTAATAGGGATTAATCCCGGATTTTTAAAATTATAATGTTTGCTTCTATAGAGGATATATGTGCATATTTATTATATTGTTCCAGTGCCAAGACCCCTAGGCTAAGTTTTGATCCGTTTATAAGCGGCCTATTTATATATGATTTAGCTATACCATACAGGATATCATATGTTATTGGTAGATGTATAGTTACAAAGCATGTATTTCTTGACAAATTAGCCATATTATGATAGTTTAAACTGATAAATTAGAAACTAAAATAATACTATGTTCAAATTCTTTAGACCAAAAAAAGAAGAAATCAAGGAAAATAGGGCTTATACTAGGGCTAAGGTATATTATTTGGTGAAAATCCAGAAACCGGGGGAATCTAGGGAGAAGATGGTGCTGACTTCGTTAAAAAATTTAAGTGCCGGAGGAGCATGCATAAAACTGCAAGAGTCTTTACCGGTTTCCAGTACTTTGTGCTTAAGCATAAATTACCCCGGTAGCGATAAACCGGTTTTTGCCGTCGGTAAAATAGATTGGGTGCGAAAACTTGATAAAGATAAAGGGTATGAAGCGGGCTTAAGTTTTATTGAAATCGAAGACGCGATGCGTCAAGAAATAGCCAGAAACATTGATTTTGCAACTAAGAAACTTAAAGAATTAGAATAAATAAAAGGAGAAAGTTATATATATTCGAAGGTTTTTTTTTATATTAGCTTTCTTTTTCGTTTCCCTACAAGTTTCTTTTGCCGATTCCACGAGGGATAAGGTCATAGAAAATACACTCCAATTTGGGCAGGAAAAAAGAGATGAGGAGATGCGCAATGCCTTTCAGGATGCCCAGTTGAATTATGTGAGGGATGAAATTGCATCTGGCAAAAGGGTGTTGCGTCCCATTTTTAAAATAAAACCATATTTTAATGTGGGGTTGAAATATGATGAAAACATTTTTCTTACCAATGACAATCCTCAGACGGATTTAATAATGACCATAGGAGCTGGATTTAAGTTTACCTTAGGCGGTAAATTTGAAGTTGATAGGTTGGAAGATCTACGGTTTATTCCTACTTTGCAGTTTAATTTGGGGACCCAGATAGTTGATTATAAGAAGCACAAGGAGCTTAATATAAAACCTTTTATGAATTTTGATGGCGGTTTTATCCCTGATATTTATTTACAATACAATTTGGGGAAGAACAAGAATAAGTTTAATCTTTTGTATTCCATGCATCCTGGTTTCGCTGCTATTTCTTCTATTAAGGTAGGAGGAACGGGCCAGGTTAATTATTTTAACGATATGATGGAGGCAAACTGGGAACAATCTTTCCGTCGCTTTGGCTATCATGTTGGTTTAAGAAGGACAACTACCAGCTACGAAACAGCATATGAAAACAGCAACATGGAGGATGATATGGGGATCCTTACTGGTTTCTTTAAAGTAACTCCTAAAACTAGGTTTTTTGCCGAGATTAACTATGGTATAACAAAATATACGAACGCCAATTCAGATTCGAATAATGCTAAATATAGCAAGGTATGGGTAGGAGCAAGCGGCAGGTTGGTCCCTAGGGTCATAGGCGAAGCAAAAATAGGTTTTGTGGAGAGAAAATATAATAACGGAAAAAATGATTCTGGCTTGGCGGAAAGCTTTGATTTGACTTATCGCAAATCCCCTAAACTTTCATTCACTTTTCGCGCTTTAAATGAGGCAGAAGAGGGAAGTTATTTTTCAGAAGGATTCGCCAATACGTTAAATCTTTACTTGGGGGCTAATTATAATTTTAATCGTAAATTCAGCCTTGCTTTAAAATTTATGCAGTTTGAACACGATAAGTACGAGAGCGGATTATTGTCTAATACGTATTCTCCTTCCATTGGTTTTCAATATCTGTTCGGGGGATGGCTTAGCATGCAATTCGAGATTGCCCATCAGGAAAGGCATTCGAATCGCCAGGATGTTTCCTATGAAGACAATATTTATAATTTAACAGCGACAGCTAACTTTTAATATGAAAAGATTACCTATTTTAATTTTAAATTTAGCTATTTTTTTGCTGGCGAACTCTGCTTTTAGTTTTGCGCAAGAAAGTAAGGATGTGGGGAAAGAATACAGGGTTTCCTCAACTGATATATTGGAAGGGAGTGAAAAATCCGCTTATAAGATTACGCCTAATGATTTATTAGAGATTAGTGTTTATGATGAGCCTGATTTAACAAAAACCGTAAGAGTTGGTGCTGATAGGATCATTATTTTCCCGTTGTTAGGGACTGTTTCTGTTAAAGGGTTAACCCCTAAAGAATTAGAAACCAAGCTTACCGATTTATTACAAGCAGATTATTTAATTACTCCCCAAGTTTCAGTTTTAGTTAAAGAACGCGCAAAAATTGCTATTCTTGGACAGGTAAGTAATCCTGGGCAAAAAGAATTAAGCGCAGGAATGACTCTGCTGGATGCGATTGTACAAGCTGGAGGTTTTACGGATGTTGCCAACATCCTAGAGATTAAATTGATTCGTTCGGATGATAATGATAATAAAGGGACATTGACCTTTGATGCCAGCGAAATTTTTAAGGAAGGAGGAAATAAAACCCAGGGAATTTTTCTTCAACCAGGAGATTTGATTATTGTAGGGAAGTTAAGAAAAGATGAAGAATCGTTCATTGTTGTTTTTGGGGAAGTGGAAAAACCCGGGCGTTATGAATTAAATAAAGATATGACGGTGATTGAAGCTGTTGCTTTGGCTGGAGGACTTAAGTCAACCGCCGCAGGGGACGGAACAAAAATTATCCGTACTCAGAATGGCCAGAGGAAAACAATCAATGTTCGTTTGGCTTCCATTCTAAAAGGTTATAGTAAAGGGCAGGATATTTCTTTAGAGCCCGGAGACGTTATAATGGTTCCGGAGTCGTTTTTCTAAATATCTTTTGTTAAGTATTTAGGTTTAATCTTCATTTATAAAATATATGCGTGTGGATAAAATATGTTGCCTAACCCGGAAGTAAGAGAAATAAATTTACAGGATATAATCAAGATTGTTAAGAAAAGATGGGGTATTATTGCGTTTATAGCGGTGGCTATCCCCTGCTTTGTGACTATATCCGTATTCAAAGAAAAGCCAATGTATAAGGCAACGGCTAGCATTGTTATCAGTCCAAGCTCTATGGTTAAAGTAACCAAGATAGAAGAAGTATATAAGCCGGAGCTCGATCCGCAATATATCCAAACTCAGTTTAAGATATTGGGCTCTCGCGCTCTTTCAGAAAAAGTTCTTACAGATCTTAACCTTACCAATGAAACATACTTTAAGAATCTTAAAGACCCAGCCGGTTTTTTAAACAGCCATACTATGATTGAAGGAGCAAGGAATAGTTCGGTTGTATATGTCCGTTTTGACGATGAAGATCCGATTAGGGCCGCGCGTATAACCAATGCTTTAGTTAGGGCATATATAAACCAAAGCCTTGAGACGCGTAATTCCACTACAAAAGAAGCGATAGGGTGGCTGGAAAAACAGCTAGTTGGTATAAGGGCTAATATAGAGTCTTCGGAAAAAGCGCTAAATGATTATATCCAAAAGAGTCGAATTATTTCAACTGCAGATGATGTAAATAAATCTCAAAGTGTACTGCAAAACCTTAAGATAGCTAGGTCAAGCCTAATCGTGGAGCTTAGTAAGGGTAAAAAGCGTTATAAATCCAAACATCCTAAAATGATCTCTTTGAATGCTCAGCTAGATGAATTAAATAAGACAATAGCAGAAGAGACAGCCAGAAATTTTCAATTAAGCAATAAAATGGTTCAGTACAATATGTTGAAGCAGGATGTTGATAGCAACAAATCATTATATGCTTCGTTACTTGTCCGCGCCAAAGAAACGGATGTATCAGGAAAGTTAGAAACATCTAATATACAGCTACTTGATTCGGCTACTCCTCCCAGCAAGCCATATAAACCAAAAAGGGCTCAAGCTATTTTTTTATCAATCTTGCTTTCCATTTTTGGCGGAGCAGGTATTGCGTTCTTCTTGGAGTATCTTGATTCAAGCATTCGTACAGCAGAGGATGTAAGTAATTACATTAATATTCCTTTTCTGGGTTATATTCCTGCATGTTTTAAAGAAGTAAAATCTGATTTGGAGCGTAGTTTAATTTGTTATAAACAGCCTAGTTCGGTAGTTACTGAATCCTACCGGGCTCTGCGCACAGCCATCCTTTTTTCTTCCCCGGAAGACAAGCCTTTAAAGACTATTTTGGTTACCTCTAGCCTGCCTCAGGAAGGTAAAAGTTTTGTATCGGTTAATCTGTCTACAATATTCTCTCAAATAAACGAACGGGTTATTTTAGTAGATGTGGATATGCGTAGGCCAAAATTGCATAAATCATTGAGTATCGGACAGAATCCGGGATTAAGCGCCTATTTAATTGGAAAAATTGATTTGGATTCAATTATTAAACCGTTGGCGATTCCTAATCTTCATATAATAACCTCAGGCTCTATACCTCCGAATTCGACTGAGTTGCTTACCTCAGGCAAGCTTAATCTGCTTCTCGAAGAGCTGAAAAAGAAATTTGACCGTATCATTTTGGATTCTCCTCCTGTTCAGCCAATAAAGTTGACGGGATTATTCTTGTAATCAAGGGTGGTCATACTAGGCTTAACGAGGTTATATTGGTGAAGAAGAAGCTTATTGAATCTAAGGGTAAGATAATCGGTGCGGTAATAAATAACCTGGAGCCGGATAAGGAAGATAGATATTTTTATTACCACTATAACTATGGTAAAGACCATATACTGTCTCCTTCAAAAGAAATAGCGCCTTAAAAAATGTCATTTGATTTTCTGCGTAAGTTTTCATTTCACTCATTAATAGAATCTCTCCTGTTAGTTTTTATTATTCTTTCCCCGCTACTTATGTCTTCGGTACAATTTCAGCTCCCTAATATTCATGGGGAAGTTTTACCATTTTCGCTTCTCGAAGCAATAAGTTTCTTTATTCTTTTTATATTTCTTTTAGGACAGTTTTTAGAAAATAAACTTTCTTTTGTTTCTATTCCGGTAGTTACTTTATTTTTGTTCTTATTTCTTCTAATCTTGCAATTTTTTCCTCTTTCTCAAGGTATTCTCGGTTTATTTTCTCCGGCCACTTTATCAATTTATAAAGGTTTTAGCTTAGGTTCCGGTAATCCTCTTACTTTAAGTATTTATCCGGAAGCAAGTGTTACATGGCTACTGCCATTCTTAAGCTATTTAGCTATTTTTTTCGTTGTTTTAAATTATTTAGATTCCAAAAGTAGATGTAAACGTTTGATTTGGATAATTATTATTACCGCGTTTGTGTATTCTTTCTACGGGATTTCTTACAAGTTACTGCAGATTGCTACTGGAACTAATATCAATGTGGCAAGTAAAGGATTTTCTACGTTTACTTATCGTAATAATTTTGCAGCCTACCTTGAGATGGTTATCCCCTTAGTTATAAGCTATTCTTTTATCACTTTTTCTTTTAATAAGAAATTAGTGCTCATGTTCATGGGAACGATTATGATAGCGGCTTTATTTTTTACATCTTCAAGAGGAGGCAGGATTTCTTTTGGAATAAGTTTTTTGGTATTTTTTGTTATTTTATTTTTGAGAATGAAAAACTTGCGTAAGAAAATAGCGACATATTTGTCGATATTCTCGATATTTCTAGTTATTTTAGTTTTGCTTATAGGCTTAAGCAATCTTCTATTCAGGATGGGTGGGTTTTTTGTGGATAAAGTAGATTACTCTAGAAATCATATGAATACGGAAAGTATCCAGATTGTCAAAGATTTTCCTTTTTTTGGCACGGGGTTGGGAACTTACTGGGAAATAGCGAATAAATATAAAACAGCTGATTGGAATGGGCAGCATCCTTTTGCTCACAATGAACCCTTACAGTTATTAGTTGAGACTGGATTTGTAGGATTTTTACTGTTTACTTTATTTTTATTCTTTTATTTTCGCAAAGTATATGATAAATGGTCAGGGAGGAATGATCCTTATGTTGTTGTTATGACATTAGGTTGTGCTACCGGAATACTTTCTATACTAATTCATAGTTTTTCCGACTGGGTTTTTCATCTACCGGCTAACTCCTTTATCTTTTTTATACTTATGGCGTTAGTTTATAGGATTGTTTATTTGAAAGAGGATCCTGGTCTATCAGATATCCCTAAGCGCGGGGTTTTCTTAACAAAGAATACTAGTCTTGTTTTGATCTGTATATTATTTATTTCCCTTATTTCTATTGAAATTTTGATATTCAGGCGTTATCGGGCCCAAGAAGTTTTTGAGAAAGTGGTGGATTACAGAAATAATCATGGAATCCACGTTTCATCTTTGGTGGATAAAGTATTTGTCGAGGAAATTGATTTAGCAATACGACTTAATTCTTCGAATTCTCTTTATTGGAATACGAAGGCAGAATTATTAACGCAGCTGGCTTTAATGCAGGGCTCGGTTAATGATTTGAATGGCTCCATAGAAAAAGAGACTCTGCTTTTGACTGCCAAAAGTTGTTATAAAAAAGCGATTAATCTTAACCCCACTAAAGCGGTATTTCATTGTAACTTGGGAAAGCTATTTGGGCTATGCAGAGAAAATGAACTGTTGTTTCAAGAGTTTAAGAAAGCCAGTTTGCTTGAACCTAGGAATAAGGATATAATAAATTTAATAAAAAATTTTACCTTTTAGTGATATAAAGCTTTTTGATGGGTTAAAAACATTTATTGGAAATAAAGGAATAAAGCTGTCCGGAAGAAAGAAGTAAAGAGTTCCTATGCCAGGGCGCTGCTCAAAAACGCCGAGATATTGGTTTTAGATGAAACAACCACCAGCGTAAGTCTCTGAATTGCAATAACGTGTCGTTATTTCGATGTTAATAAGTCCTTATGCATGCACCATTTGATATAACCACAAATGTAGGGTGCTCGGTTGCCTGTGTTTACTGTTCACAGCAAAGATTTATTCAAGCATATACTAAAAAAAGTAGTACACTGCAACTGGATTTTGATATATTTTGTTCCTGTTTAGGCAAAATACCCGCTGATGTTTTAATATGTTTTGCAGGTATGAGCGAGCCTTGGTTAAATCCTGAATGCACCAATATGGTCATCCATGCGCACAGAAAAGGCTATAAGGTAGCGGTGTTTACCACATTGGTGGGTATGACAGCGGTAGATATTGAACAATTAGAGGGAATTCCTTTTGAATGGTTTTGTGTGCATTTACCAAATGCAAGAGGCTCTGAAAATATTAAGGTTAATGATGATTATATCGATTTAGTTGCGAAAATATCCGGAAGCAGAATTAAGGGGATAGAATATCAGTCGGTTTTAGCAGAAGCGCATCCTAAGCTTAAAGCCTTATTAAGAAATAAATCAGTATCTTTGATCTGGCCGCATAGCAAGGCGGGAAACGTGTCTAGGGATATAATTAATTTGCCAAAGAGGAAAAAAGGCAAGATCCGTTGTGTAAGAAACTTGGACTGGTGGGAACTGTTGCCTAACGGCGATGTTTTGGTGTGTTGCCTTGATTTTGGGATAAAACATGTCATTGGTAATTTAATAACCTCGGATTATCAATCCTTATTTAGCAGCCGCGAGCGGTTAAAAATCAAGCAGGGGCTCTTAGATCCATCTCAGGATATTCTCTGCAGGTATTGTGATGCTTTTGCGGATAATGCCGATTTTTTTACACGCCTGCAAAATACTCTATTACCTAAATTATTTAATAGCGCAAAAAATTGTCATTCTTGGTCTGGAATATTTCAGCTTATTAGTAAAATCAATAAAAAATTGTTTCATAAAATAATTAAGCTATTAAATAACAAATATGAATAAAGATTCGGCACCTGGGAAGATCGGAATCTATGCTCACAGTGTATGTCAGGGTTTAGCTATGATTATAAATTCTTTGCCGAGTGAAGATGATATTGTACTTTTTACGCGCAAGGATCTAGAAAGGGATTTAACTGATCACGAGACAGCTTTTCCATTTTTAGAAAGTTACAGTGAGCTCAAAATCTCGGATTATGATTATAATCTAGAAATGAAATTTGATACTTTATATATTACCTGGACGCATTGGATCAGATTTTCAAAAGAGCAGATTAAATTCTTGAAATTGCGACTTAAGAAAGCCAAAAGAATAGTTTTGCTTTATGATGCCCAATTTGGAACATTTTGGCAGCGTTTCCGTCAGCAGATTCGCGATATTATAAATAATTTTCAGTTAGTATCTTCTTTAGATGAAATTTGCTATATGACCGTTTATCCAGTTTTTGATTTATTTGCGTTATTCAGGCGCAGGTATTGTTTAAGCGTCGGTCCAAAACTTGAGTATTTATTTATAAGAGAAAACATGGATTATCTCTGTAGGGATTATGAGATTAAGAATAAACGGGGTGTTTTCCTTTTTGTTTCGGGAGAAAAGGCAAGTTCTTCGTATCGCCAGGAGTTGGTCGATTATTTAGTTTCAGCTCTGAATTCTAACGGTAATTATAATTTAACTGGGCAAACCCGTGGGGCTCCTGATAACAAAAGAAATGTGCTCTGGTTGGCCGGCAAGAAAAGAATTATTTCAGATAAGGAGTATATAGAGGCTTTAGGCAACGCAGATTTTACGCTTTGTTTTAACGGGACATCCTGGACAACCCGTCCCTTTGAAGCATTACTCCGGGGTTCTATCCCGATTCTGGGAGATGATGTTTTACCGTTTTATGACCTTAAATGGGAGAATGGTAAGAATTGCATGGTTGTTAAAACCCCACAGAGAAAAGATTGCTGGTTTTGTGCTATTAATAAAGCCGCGAGATTTTCTCAGGAAGAGATTAAAGAATTAAGGAAAAATGTTTACCACTTACGTAGGGAATATTTATTGCCAGATGTATTTAGGAAGCGGTTGTCTCTAAAGCTAGGGTATCATTAGATTATGGGCTATAAAGTAAGCGCATACATACCTTGTTATAATAATGGCGTAACCGTATTAGAGACAATACGATCATTACGAGCGCAAACTTATCCTGTGGATGAGATTTTTTTGGTTGATGATGGTTCTAAGGACGATTCTTTGGATAAGGTAAAGTCTACAGGGGTACGTTTGGTTTGTCATTCGGTAAATCTTGGCAGAGGAGTAGTGCGCTCGGAGGCCATGAAACAGGCAAAAAATGAATTAGTATTATCCTGTGATGCCAATAAGTTTTTAAGGAACTATTTTGTTGAAAAGGCGTTACTCTGGTTTAAAGATGAGAAAGTAGCCGCTGTATTCGGAAGCTTTGTGCCATCGCCGTCAAGTGAGGTTATCAGGCGCTGGTTTTTTAGGCATTTATCCCAGAAAACCGGTATACAAGTGCAAAAACATAAAGCCTTGCTTGTTACAGGAGGAGCCATTGTTCGCAAGACAGCGGTAATTAATTCGGGTAATTATGATCCATCTTTACATTATAGCGAAGACGCGGATTTGGGCAAAAGGCTTCTTGAGTGCGGCTATAATGTTATTTTTGACCCGTGTTTAGAGAATATTGCTTCTAGAAAAGATGGTTTATCTCAGGTTTTAATGCGGCATCTGCGCTGGTGCGGCGAGAAAAACAGGGAAGTTAACTTTAGATGGTATGTTAGGCAAATTTACCATTCATTTAAGGTGATGGCTGTTAGAGATATTAAGGCAGGTGATTTTATGTGTATGTTAATCAGCTTGCTCTCACCTCATTATCAGTTTTGGTTTTCCTGGCGCAAGAAACATATTTATATCTAAATTTATAAAAGATTATGAATTCTAACCCTATATTTTCTGTGATTATTCCTACTTGCAACAGGATTAAATTATTGGATAAATGCCTTAAATGTTTTGAACCGGGGTCACAAAGTTTAGCAAAAGAAAAGTATGAAGTTATAGTTACTGATGATAGTCAGCAGGTGGATTCCATGGAAATGATAAGTGCTAGCTATCTATGGGTAGATTGGCAGCCTGGAGCGCACAATGGCCCGGCCACAAACCGTAACCACGGAGCAAAAAACGCAAAAGGGGAGTGGTTAATTTTTTGTGATGATGATTGTTTTGCCGATAGCCAGATGCTTGAAGCATATCTTAAGGCTATTGAGAGTAATCCGGACTGTCAAGTATTTGAAGGTAGAATTTACGCAGATCGCCCCAGAAGATCAATTGCGGAAACTGGTCCATGGAATGAACAGGGAGGTTTCTTATGGTCGGGAAACTTTGCAATCACGAACAACATTTGTTGCTCTCTTGGTGGTTTTGATGAAAGATTCCTTTATGCTTCTATGGAGGATGTAGATTTGAGGCTAAGATTAAAAAACTCCGGGTACGATTTTATTTTTGTTAGTTCTGCTTCAGTAGTTCATTCGTGGAAAATAAGGAAAAATAATCAGCAGCTTAAACAGCATCGGGTTTCGGTTCTAACGTATCTTTCTATTCATTCGGAAGAGCTACGCAGGATAAATTCATTTTATTATTTATATTTAATTTTTCGAAATCTCTTTAAGGTTACAATACCTAATTTAGCGAAATTTGGTTTTTGTGGGGCTAAATATGAGTTTTTTGAGCATTTATCAGATTTTAAAATGGCTTTTCTACTTATAAATTTCTCAATTGTAGAAAAGGTTTACAGGTAAAGGGTTTATTTGAATTATGCTTAAAAAAGCATCGACTCTTATTCAGATTGTTCCCCAAATGCCACCTATAATTTGTGGGGTGGGAGATTATGCTGTAAATTTAGCTAAGCAGTTGCGCGATTCATTTGGTATAGATTCGCGGTTTGTTGTTTGTAATCCGGATTGGCGCCTGGGCAAGGTAGAAACAGATTATATTTTTACTGTTTTAACCAAGCGGAGTTGGCGCAAGCTACTGGCTGTTTTGACTGATTATAGCAAAGAGAATGCAATAGTGATTTTACATTATGTAGGTTATGGCTATGCAAAAAGGGGTTGCCCTATTTGGTTACTAAAAGGGATACTGTACTGGAGAAACAAGTTTCCAAATATTCGACTGGGAATAGTTTTTCATGAGGTATATGCTTGCGATTACCCGTGGAGAAGTTCATTTTGGTTATCCCCTTTATCTAAACATATAGCTGCAGGTTTATTTAGCATAAGTGATTTTTGTTTTACTACCACGCAAACTTATGCGGATAAACTGCATAAATTAGATAGTAATAAGCAGGATAGAATTAATGTATTGCCGGTCTTTTCCAATGTCAAAGAACCAGCTAGCTCATCTTTACTGTCAAAACGCAAACAGCATCTGGTTATTTTTGGAAAGGATTCAAACAGGTCGTTAGTTTATAATAACTGCTTAGATATTTTAAAAATTATATGCATACAATTAAAGATTGAGGAGATTCATGATATTGGTGCTCCAATTAACAGGAATTTTCCAAAGATTGAAGGAGTTCCCATAATTGAACATGGCCCTCTGTCGTCAAAAGCAATAGGAGAGTTTCTTTCCGGAGTTTTAGCAGGCGTATTAACTATTTCTCCGGGATCTTCATTGGCTAAGTCCTCGGTTTTTGCTTCTTATTGCGCGCATAGGGTGATTCCTATAGTTGTTACGCTTAACCAATCTGTAAAAGATGGACTCTTTCCTGGCAAGCATTACTGGTTGCCGTCAGAAGATGGGAGTTTTTCCTTGGAAGAAGGGCAGTTACAGGCAGATAACGCTTATGACTGGTATCAAAATCATTGTTTATCCGCGCACGCCAGAGCTTTTGTTGAATCTTTCTAGGTGTACGTTATCAGCAAGTTTTGATCATGAAAATGTGCATTCTGGCATTGAATGCTCTTAAGTTTATGTTATTATATTAAAAAAGCTGTATTTATTAATAGAAATACAATTTTTGAAAGGCTCACGATGAATAAATTTAGCTTAAAACGGATTCTAAGGTCATCGCTATTATTTTTCCCCTCGATTATTTCTTTCTTATTTTCTCCCTGGCCGGGGGTATCGTATTTTATATCTTGGTTTGGTTCTTTTTTTATTCTATTCTGGACAATTAGCGGCAATGCTGTAGCACTGCCGGAGGACCTACCTGCTTCGCAACAGTTTTTCCGTCCGGTATTTCTTTCTCAGATAGTTTTTGTTTCATTTAATGTACTTAGTTCAATATTCTTTTTTCTGGATTCTTCTGGTTTTTATTATTTCAAACCAGGCAATCCGGTTATGAATTATGACAGCGTTTTACTTCAGATTGCCCAATGCCAAAGGTATTATTTGCTTGGGCATGCGGCAGTAGCTTTCGGGATTGTTCTGCATATGAAATATGATTTGCATCCAAAATGGATAATTCGGGTAAAGAATTACTCTACTCTGTTTTTCTATATTGCTGTTACAACTTTTCTAGCTAGCTTAATAGTGGCAAAGATATATGTTTTAGCGGAGTTGTCTTCAAGGCTACGCGTTTTGGCTTTAGTAAGCTCAGTTTTAAGTTTTACGTTTAATTTAAGTGAGAAAAATAAGTTGTTGCTTCTTGGGAATACAGTCATTTTATTAGGGAATTTTTATTTGAGCATTATATCGGCCTGGAAGGCAGAATCCATTACTTTACTTCTGTTATTGTTTGTGCCTCTCTACGCAAAATTTAAAAAGTTGGCTATAACTTTATTTCTTGTGGGCGTTACACTTTGGTTCTTATTTATACCTTATTATACTCAAATGTTTAGAACTAAATACTGGGCTGAGGAGGCAAGCACGGAAGAGGCACTTATCCATGCATACACAGAGACTAAATTTTCTTCATTTGACTCTCTTGCTGTTAATAACTGGTTTTTCTTGGTTAACCGGCTCAGCGAGATTGGTTTGTTTATAAAATACGTTGGGTATACTCCTTCAATAAGAGGAGATTACTATGGATTGCAGATTGTCTCCCAATCTTTGCATGCTCTTTTACCTCGCGCTATAGACAGATACAAGCCCGATCTTGAGGAACTAGTGATGGAGCGGGTTTATGAAAACGATGTTGTCGGAAGGCCCACGAAGCATGCGAGAGTTTCCGCTAAGCCGCAGTTTATTGTAGATGGATATTTAACAGCAGGATGGTTGGGTATCCTTATTGCCTGTTATATATATGGTGCGCTGGCGTCAATTTTATCAAGAACTTGTGAAAGATACTTTAGTGGGTATATTTTTGGAACAGCTTTAATATTTAATTCACTATTTCAGGTGTTTTGGAGAGGGCAGTGTTTTGAGTTCTTGACGGGGAAATTAGTCTGGAGTATTGCGATGCTGTTTTTAGTATTTATAATAGGAAGATTTACCGGCCTTCTTAAGCGCAATAATCAACCTGATTTAATGCAGCCAACATTAGAATAAATGAAGGCATTGTTACTATGCGCCAGTATCTTTAGATTGGGTGGTATTGATGAATTTAACCAAAATTTATTTAAGGCGCTTGAGCTGGAATTTAAAGATAGCGAGTTTACAGTAATTTCCCTTCTTGATAATAAAGAAGAAGCGTTCAGCTTATGGGTTAATCTTAAATTATTATTTTGTAGTGAATCCTCAAGCTTATTCTTAAAGAAAATAGTTTTTTCGATAAAGTCGTTAAAAATAATCCTATCCAAAAAACCCGCTTACGTAATTTGTACACACCTGGGTGTATCGCAAATTGCGTATTATTTAAGTAAAGTATGCAAGTTCAAATACGCCGTGATTACTCACGGTAAGGAGGTTTGGGACTTAAAAAGAGGCAATAAATATCGTATCCTTGAGAGCGCTGATTTAATTTTAACGGTAAGTAATTACACTAGAACAAAATTGATTAATAACCATATTAACCCCGCAAAGGTAGTTATTTTAAAAAACATGGTTGATACCGGAAGATTTTATCCGGAGGTTAAAAATCGGCAACTATTGAAAAGCCTGAGCATAGAAAATAAGAAGATTTTGTTAACAGTGGGCCGGATAGTCAGAGGGCGCCATAAAGGTTACTATGAGATGCTTGAAGTGGTAACTAAATTAAGTGAAGATTATGTTTGGTTGGTTGTTGGCTCAGGGAATGATCTCTCTAGGTTGATTAGTAAGGCGCAAGAAAATAAAATTATGCATAAAATCCGTTTTTGCGAGAATGTTAGAAGGAAAATGCTGGTTGATTATTATAACCTTTGTGATGTTTTTGTGATGCCCAGCAAAGAAGAAGGGTTTGGTATAGTTTTTCTTGAGGCTTTAGCCTGCGGAAAACCGGTTATTACCGGTAACAAGGATGGTAGCAGGGAGGCGTTGTTGGACGGCCGGCTGGGTACTCTTATTAATCCGGACAATATAGAAGAAATAATAAGTGCAGTGCAGAGTATCTGCTTAAGAGGTGATGGCAGGCCTTCGGAATTTCTGAGAAAGGAAGTAGAGGATAATTTTGGTATCAAAGTATTTAATGAAAGAGTCAGATTGATATTTTCTGAATTTCTAAAATGAAGATTCTGCACGTTATACCTTCATATCTGCCTGCCTATAGGTATGGGGGGCCTGTAAAAGCCGTCCATGAGCTTTGCCGCGGCTTGGTAAATAAAGGGCTGGATATCTCCGTATATACTACTAACAGAGATTTTGGAGTCCGGCAGCTCGAGGTTCCTATAAATCGGGTAGTTGATATTGATCAGGTTAAAGTTACATACTATTCGACCAGGTTTATAAGAAAATATTATTATTCCAAAACTTTGTCAAAAAGCCTGCAGGAGTCCATCCATACTTTTGACCTTTTGCATGTTCATTCCGTGTTTGTTTATCCAACTCTTATTGCTTCCCGTCTTTGCCAGAAATCAAACAAGCCTTATATAATCAACCCTTTAGGAGCGCTTGATCCGTCAATGATAAAGTTAAAAAGCGGGTTTAAAAAAATGCTATATATTAACTTAGTAGAGAGATACAACATTGAAAGAGCAGCCGTGATACACGTGGCTTCTGTCTACGAAGAGAAAAGATTGTTTTTCCTGGGGTTTAAAACCCCGGTTGCCATAATTCCAAGGGGCATAGATCTTAATGATTATTCGGGTAACGATATCAATTGGTTGGAAGAAAGATACCCTCAATTAAAAGATAAGAAGAAAATACTTTTTTTAGGCAGAGTTACCTATAAAAAGGGGTTTATATTATTGGCGCAGGCTTTTGAGATGGTGTTGCGCAACCATGATGCATACTTGATTATTGCAGGGCCAAGCGATGGAAATTATATTGATAAGGTTAGGCAAATGTTTGCGAAAGCAGGTTTAAGCCGCAATGTTATTTTTACTGGTATGCTCTTAGATAAAGAAAAGTTCTCCGTTCTTTATAGCAGCGATATATTTGTGCTCCCGTCTTATGGAGAAAATTTCGGTATAGCTGTATTAGAGGCCATGGCTTGTAAATTGCCCGTAGTCATTACTGATCAGGTGGGTCTGTACCCTGACGTAGAAGAATATAAGGCCGGCATAATCGCCAGTTGTAATCCCTTGAAAATAGCCAACGCAATTTTACAGCTATTGAATAATGAGGATATGCGCAAAGCAATGGGGGAGAATGGGAGGAAGCTGGTTGAAGATAGGTTTACTTCCGATAAAATAGCAGACAGCATGGCTAACTTATATGAAAAGATTTTGAATAAATGATAAATACTGCTGTGGTTAATAAGCGTATTTCTTTAGCGCATATCGTGGGAAATCCTTTTATCCATAATGCTGCATTGTCTTTAGCAGAGTCAAGGATGCTACATCAAGTTATCACAACTTTTGGGTATTGCTCTGATGGGGCAACCGATTATTTCTTGAGTACACTGCCCGGTAAAGCAAGCTCATTTATTTCTTCTAAGATTTCAAGCCGTGGATGGCCGGCCGCTCTTTCATCTAATATGCGTTTTCACTGGAAATCACAGATATTAAACCTAGCGGTTAGCCAGGCAGTGGGCAATCCATACTTGAGTTCCATATTATCTAATAATGGACAACTTTGTTTTGATCGCCATGTTGCCAGATGCCACCTAAGCGGTATCGACGCGATTTACGCATATGAAGACCAAGCAGCACTTACTTTCCAGGCAGCGAAAAAACGGGGTATTTTTTGTTTATACGATCTGCCAATTCTTTTTTATCGCACCAGTTATGCTATCCAGAAGGAGGAGGCCATAAGGTTTCCTCAGCTTGTTTCTAAAAAGTTTTTACGCGTAATTAATAGCCCTCTCTGGAAAATAGAACGTAAAGAGATTGAAATTAGCTTGGCTGACCATATATTTGCAGCATCAACAGCAACTAAAAAATCTCTGCTTGAGGCGGGTATAGAAGAGAAGCGGGTAACTATTGTGCTTTATGGTGCACCCGTAAATTATTTATTGCCGCTTCCTAAAAAGGATAAAGTATTCCGCGCCATATTCGTAGGCCAGATTGGTTTACGTAAAGGAGTTCATTATTTGCTTTTGGCCTGGGAGGAGCTAGGATTATCTGGGGCAGAACTTTTATTGATCGGCTCTAATGATTTCCCTAAAGGATGGTTTAGTAGACAGAAGAAGAATTGCCGTTGGGTTGGTCATGTGCCGCATATTTTGTTAAATCAATACTATAGCCAGGCAGATGTTTTTGTTTTTCCTTCGCTGGTAGAGGGTTTTGGGCAGGTGATATTAGAGGCGATGGCATGTGGTTTGCCTGTTATTACCACTCCTAATACGGCAGGCCCGGATATTATTACTGAGGGAATCGATGGATTCATTGTTCCGATCCGCGATGTTAGTGCATTGAAAGAAAAGATAAGGTGGTGCCGAACTCATCCTGGAGAATTAGCCAGGATGGGGAAGGCTGCCAGGAGAAAAGCTGAAAGTTTAGATTGGAATTTATACCGCGTCAGGCTTACGAGTAAAGTTCAGGAGCTTTTGAACACAAAATAAAATTATGGTTTTATTATTTTAGTGAGAAAATGAAGATTAACATTTCGGCTATAGTTCTTACGTTCAATGAAGAGAAGAGTATTGAAGACTGTTTAAAAAGCATTTATAACCTTGTGGATGAGGTTATCGTTGTCGATTCATATTCAACCGATAAAACTGTTGAAATATCCAAGTACTTTACGGATAAAGTTTTTGAGCATCATTTTGAGAATTTTTCACAGCAAAGACGCTGGGCCCAGGAAAGTTTACCTTTAAGGAACGAGTGGGTTTTTCATCTTGATGCCGATGAAAGAGTAAGCCCGGAATTGGCCTCTGAATTAAAGGAGCTGTTTCGGCCAAAGCCTAAAGCAGATGGATTAATGATACCGCGAAGGACTATTTTTATGGGTAAATGGATCAAGCATGGAGGGCATTATCCAGTTTATCATACAAGAATTTTTAAAAAACATAAAGGCCGGTGCGAAGACAGATTGTATGACCAGCATTTTTGCGTTGATGGACATATTGAAGAACTAAATGGGGATATTATTAATATTATAACTCCCGATATCAGCACCTTCATATCGCGCCACAGGAAGTGGGCGGTATTTGAAGCATCCCAAGCGTTTTATCAACAAGGAATTGGCATAGAGCCTAATGTTCAAGGCAATAAGATTGAATATCGAAGATGGCTTAGGGCCAGATATTATGATTTACCGATTTTCTTGCGACCATGCATCTACTTTATTTACAGGTTTTTTGTAAGGTTGGGGTTTCTGGATGGTAAAGAAGGGTTTGTGTTTCATTTTTTGCAGGGTTTTTGGTTCAGGTTTTTGGTTGATGTGAATATTTTTAAGTTAAGAATAAAGGCGCAAAAAAAATGATAATCCTTGGATTAAATATATATCATCCGGATGCCTCTGCTTGTCTTCTTAAGGATGGACGTTTAATTGCTGCTATAGAAGAAGGACGTTTGGTGCGTATAAAGCATTGGGCGGGATTCCCTTTGGAGTCTATTAAATACTGCCTCAGAGAAGCTAATTTATCTTTGCAGGATATCGATTACATTGCCTTGAACAGAGATCCAAAAGCCAATATGTATAAGAAGCTCATTTTTACTATTACAAACAGGCCTTCACTTTCGCTTTTCGGAGACAGGCTTGGTAACCTTTCAAGGCTTAAAGAAACTAAGAATATTTTAAGCCGGCATTTTTCTGTTCCGGTGAGAAATATTAACGCCAAAGTATTTTATATAGAACATCATCGGGCGCACCTGGGAAGTTCTTTTTTTGTTTCTCCTTTTGAGAAGGCCTCAGTAGTTTCCGTAGATGGTTTTGGAGATTTCTCAAGTTGTATGGTTGCAAGAGGACAAAAAGATAGGCTGGATTTTTGCTACGAAGTAAATTATCCGCATTCTTTGGGTATCTTTTATACTGCGTTTACACAATTCTTAGGGTTTAGTAGGTTTGGAGATGAGTATAAAGTCATGGGGCTTTCTGCATTCGGGAAACCAAAATATTTGAGGGAGATGGAGAAGATTCTGATTTTAAAGCCAAAAGGAAAATTCTCCCTAGATACCAGTTATCTCCCGTTTTTCAAAAAGGGAATTATCTTGGAATGGGAAAACAGAGAGCCTTCGTTGCAGGAGGCTTTTTCCGAGAAGTTCATAAAGAAATTTGGCCCTCCTAGAAAGTACAATGAGGAGGTGAGTTCTTTCCATACTGATATAGCTGCTTCTGTGCAGCTTGCGTATGAAAACGCTTTTTTCCATATTTTAAATTATGCCTATAAATTAAACAGTATACCTTATCTATGTCTGGCAGGTGGGTGTGTACAGAATAGCTTGGCAAACGGTAAGATATCCAATAACACTTCTTTTAAACAAGTTTATATACAACCGGCAGCTTCGGATAGCGGAGGTGCGCTTGGAGCGGCTTATTATTTATACAATCAAATTCTTGTTAACAAAAGAGAGTTTGTAATGGAAAACGCTTATTGGGGGCCTGGTTTTGATGATGATTATATAGGCAGAGGGATCGAATCTTGTGCTAATAGACTCTCCGGATGCTCCATAGAAAGAATAGCCGATCAAAACATGTTGTGCCGCAAGATCGCCGGGTTTATTTCTGAAGGGAAGATCATCGGTTGGTTCCAGGGAAGGATGGAGTGGGGGCCAAGGGCCTTGGGTAATCGCAGTATCTTGGCAGACCCCAGAAGAAAAGAAATAAAATCCATTTTAAATAACCGGATTAAAAAGAGAGAGTGGTTTAGGCCTTTTGCACCTGCTATACTTATTGAGAAATTCGGGGATTATTTTAAAGAAAGCTCTCCGGATCATTTTATGAGTTCAATTTACCCGGTAAGGGAAACTAAAAAGAAAGTTATTCCTGCAGTTACGCATGTTGACGGCACTGCCAGGCCCCAGGTGGTAATTCAGAAGGACAATCCTTTATTTTGGCAACTGATAAAAGAATTTGAAAGTTTAACCGGTGTCCCGGTTATCCTAAACACATCTTTTAATGAAAATGAACCCATTGTTTGCACGCCTAAGGATGC
>JAPLLQ010000061.1:0-378 GCA_026387485.1 Candidatus Omnitrophota bacterium
AATCCAGTAATTTCATAGAGCGCTCAATTGTGAGCGCTCTATCTTTTTTAAAAGACTCAATTTTTGCCGAGGAAAATGCATTAAAAAAAGGGTTTTTACAATCGTTAAATCCTAAAATTAAAACAGTTATTTTCTTTCTCCTTATCACCCTGATAATCCTTACAAAAAGTATCCTTAGCTTGGTAGCTCTCTACTTACTCTGTTTAGGGTTAGCCTATTTTTCTAAGATCAGATTAGGATTTTTCCTAAAACGGACCTGGGTATTCATACCTTTATTTTCGCTTTTTATCGCTATCCCCGCCTTATTTGATGTTTTCACTCCTGGAGAGGTTTTAGCGACTTTTAGTATAATCGGTCTAAAGTTTGTGATTATCCGGC
>JAPLLQ010000061.1:447-1732 GCA_026387485.1 Candidatus Omnitrophota bacterium
CTACGTTGTGCTTTTGAGTATTACCACCAGGCATTTTGAGTTACTTAAAACCTTAAGATTTTTTAAAATCCCCCAGGTTTTTGTGATGACGATTAGTATGTGCTACCGGTATATTTATCTTTTTATAGAAGTAATAGAAAATACGTATCTAGCGATTAAAGCTCGTGTAGGAACAAAAATTCATTATAAAAAGGGACAGAAGATAGTGGCTTGGAGAATGGCGACGCTATGGCAGAGGTCAGTCCAGTTAAGCCAGGAAGTATATAGCGCGATGCTTTCGCGGGGATACCGGGGAGAGCCCTAAGTTATGTCAGAGCCAATTTTCGAACTAAAAAATATTCATTATTCCTATCTTGGCAAATATCCTGCTTTATGTGGCATAGATATGACTGTAAAGCAAGGAGAGAAGATTGCTTTTATTGGCGCAAATGGTAGCGGTAAGTCAACCCTGTTAAGAATTTTGGATGGTCTTATTTTTCCGGATTCGGGCGTTATAAAGGCATTCGGCAAAGAATTAAACGAAGATTTATTCAGTCTTGAGGATTTCTCATCGTCTTTTAGGAAAAAAGTTGGTCTGCTATTTCAAAATCCGGATGTGCAGCTATTTTGCCCGACAGTAAAAGAGGATATTGTTTTTGGGCCTTTACAGTTAGGTGTATCTAGGCAAGAAGCAGATAAGCGGCTTGATGAAATTACCACTCTTTTTAATATTAATGATTTATTGAATCGGGCCCCACATCAGTTAAGTATAGGAGAGAAACGCAAAGTGGCAATTGCCTCTACATTAGTGATTGATCCTGATATTCTGCTTTTGGATGAGCCGACTGCAGGGCTTGACCCCCAGACTGCCCGGCAGATTATAGATATTATTATAGAGGCTAATGAAAAGGGTAAGACCATTATCACCGCAACTCATGATTTGCATATCGTAGAAGAGATAGCTGATACGGTTTATATCTTAAGCCGCGACAAAAAAATAGCCAGTTTTGGAGCTTCCCGGGAATTACTGGCAGATACGGCCTTATTGCAAAACCATAATCTGGTGCATATTCATCGGCATAGGCATAAAGACGAAATTCACATCCATCCACATCAGCATTTAGAGCATCATTTGTAAGAAACCCGATGAACAGGTACCCCAGTTCAATAATGAAGTGCAGATTATTGGTAGCATGAGCAGAAAAAGCGATTGCTGGGATAACGCCGTGGCCGAGAGTTTTTCCATGCGCTCAGAGTAGAGTTTATTCACCAGATGAAATTCAGGACTAGGGAAGTGGCAAAAAGA